>JAHYJQ010000041.1 GCA_019429025.1 Trueperaceae bacterium
CGATGATGTAGAAGTCGTTCCTGCCGAGTGCGAAGTGGTGCGACTCGACCTTCCCCTTCACCCGCTCGACGATCGCCGCCACCGCCGCGCGGCGGGCCGTGCCGCCCTCCTTCAGGATGCCGTTCTGACCCTGCGTGCTGTAGGCGCCCGTGAACATGTACTTCGGCATGTCTGCTCCTCGTCGTCGACGTGATCACCGGTCGTGCCGGCCGCGGCCGGATCGGCGCACCTGACGAGGATACGCGACGGCACGGCCGTTCGCCGCGGGGTCGTCCGGGCTCGGCGCTAGCTCGCTTCCTCCATCTCCGGCTCGTACGCACCCATGCGCGCTGCGGCGACCATGCGGGCGCGGTGCAGGAAGGCCCGCTGGCCCGCCGCCACGTTCTCGCGCTTGCCGCCCCAGGCGCGCAGCGGCGCGGCCTGCAGCCCCCGTCCGTACGAGAACGTCAGTTCCCACGGGGCGCCGGCGTCGATGGCGAGCCGATTGATGGCGTCGAGGTTGAGGGTGGACTCCTCGTCGCCCTGGCCGCCCGACAGGAAGGCGATGCCGGGGACCGCGGCAGGCACCGTCTGCAGGAAGCAGGCCAGCGTCATCTCCGCGACCTCCTCGGGCGTCGCGCGGTCGCTCGCCGACTTGCCCGACAGCACCATGTTCGGCTTCAGGACCATCCCCTCCAGGGCGACGCCCTGGTGGCCGAGCTGGTAGAAGACCTCGCGCAGCGTCGCCTCGGTGGCGTCGAAGCAGGCCTCGATGTCGTGGTCGCCGTCCATGAGGACCTCGGGCTCCACGATGGGCACCAGACCGGCCTCCTGGCACAGCGCCGCGTAGCGCGCCAGCGCGTGCGCGTTGACGTCGATCGCGTAGGTCGTGGGGCGATCATCGCCGACGTGCAGCACGGCCCGCCACTTGGCGAAGCGCGCGCCCAGCTCGCGGTACTCGGTCAGCCGCGCCCGCAGCCCGTCGAGCCCCTCGGTGACGGTCTCCTCGGGCGCGCCCGCCAGCGGCTGGGCGCCCGCGTCCACCTTGATGCCGGGGATCACCCCGGCGTTCGTCAGCAGCTCGACCAGCGGGGTGCCGTCCGCGGCCCGCTGCCGCAGGGTCTCGTCGAACAGGATGACGCCGCTGATGGTGCGCTCGAAGCCCTCGCTGCGGAACAGCATCTCGCGGTAGTCGCGGCGGTTCTCCTCGGTGTTGTCGGCGCCGATGGAGGCGAGGCGCTTGGCGATCGTGCCCGTGCTCTCGTCTGCGGCGAGGAGGCCCTTCCCCTCGGCCACCATGGCCTGGGCGGTGCTCCAGAGGTCGTCCGTGCGCGGGTCGTCGCGGTCCATGGCTCGCTCCTCCCGGGGCGCGGCACCAAGGCCGCGCCCCAACGGTTCATGATAGCGGCCCGGCGGCCACCTTGGCGGGTGCGAACACGACGACCGACCAGCCGGGGCCCGGCGCGATGGGCCGCTCCACCGCGTGCAGCGAGAACGCCCCGTCCGCCGGCACGCCACCGAGCAGCACCCAGTCGCGGCCACGCTCGCCCAGGCGCGCCTCGAGGTCCTTGAGGGGGTTCCGCTCGCCGAGGCGCTTCGTCTGCACCGTCCAGCCGGCGTCGAGACGGGCCTCGAGCGTCTCGTAGTCGGCGGCCGCGTCGAACGCGAGGTAGCCGCGCTGCTGCAGCGTCATGCGCCGCTCGCTGCGGTCCGACTCCTGATGCGTGGCCAGCTGGAAGGCCCGATGACGGCCGAATGCCGGGCCCCAGGCGCGGCAGACGAGCGCGTTGTAGAAGTCGTTCGAGGTCGCGCACAGCAGGTTCCCGAGGTGTTGGGTCTCGAGCTCGTCCTCCGCGTGCTCGGAGAGCACCTCGCCGTAGTACGTGGGGACCCCGGCCATGCGGAAGCCGCCGAGGCGCGCGTACGCGCCGTCCGCGACGAGCACCTCGACGTCGAGGCGCCTCAGGGCCTCGGCCAGCGCCAGGGTCCAGCGTGAGGCGCCCACGACGAGCACGCCGCCACTGCCCTTGGCGGCCAGGCCGAAGCGGCGCGTGAGCGGCCCGATCGTCAGGCCGTGGGCGAGCACCGTCGCGACGATGATGGCGAAGACCAGCGGCAGCAGCCGCTCCGCGTCCGGGTAGCCGGCGTCGAGCAGCGCCGGCCCGAAGATGCTCGCTGTCGCCGCCGCGACGATCCCACGGGGCGCGATCCAGCCGAGCAGCAGCTTGTCCTCCCGGCGCACCGGGGCGCCGACGGTGGCCAGCCCGATCGCGAGCGGGCGGACGAGCAGCAGGACGGCCGCGACGAACGCGATGGCCCGGGCGTCCAGCAGGGCGAACTGCTCGAGCTCGAGCTGCGCCGGGATGACGATGAACAGCACCGACAGCAGCACGACGGTGAGGTTCTCCTTGAAGTGGCGCAGCGAGTCGCGCTCGACGAGCCGCATGTTGCCGATCACCATGCCCATGGCGGTGACGCTGAGGAGGCCGGCCTCGTGCTGGAGGAGGTTACTCGCCCAGTAGACGACGAGCACCAACACCGTCAGCAGTGGCGGCTTGAGGTGCTCGGGCACCGCGCCGCGACGGAACGCCCAGCCGGTCACCCAACCGCCCACGCCGCCGAGCAGGGCCGCCGCGAGCAGGGCGCGGCTCAGCCCCACGGCGGCCTCGGCCCATCCCCCGCCGGCCGAGGTGAAGTACTGGAAGGTCAGCACGGCGAGCAGGACGCCGATCGGGTCGTTGACGATGCCCTCCCACTTGAGCAGCGCCGCCGAACCCTTGTTGAGCCGGGCCTGGCGGATGAGCGGCAGGATGACCGTGGGGCCCGTCACCACCAGGATGGCCCCGAGCACCAGGGAGACGGGCCACGAGAGGCCCCCCACGAAATGGGCGGCGAGCGCGCCGAAGAGCCAGGCCAGGGGCGGCCCGAGGATCGTCAGCCGGCCGACACCGTGCCCCACGCGCCGCAGCTCGCCGAGCCGCAGGTCCATGCCGCCCTCGAAGAGGATGATGGCCACGCCGAGGCCGATCCACTCGGCCAGGGCCGCCCGGTCGGGACCGAGGTCGATGACCCCGGTGAGCGGTCCGAGCACGAACCCCGACGCGATGAGGACGACGATCGCCGGCAGCCGCAGGCGCCAGGCGAGCCACTGGCTCGCCAGCCCGACGCTCAGGATCGTCAGCATCATCGTCGCCCCGTGCACCGGCCCAGCCTACGCCAGCGTCACCGCGGTCCCTCCACCGCCCGCGGTCCGAGCCGGGCCGGTAGACTCCGTAGATGCACCTCTACCTCGACTCCGCCGACGCGGCCGACCTCGGCCGCGTCCTCCCGAGCCCGCTCGTGGCGGGCGTCACGACCAACCCGACGCTGATGCGGCGCGCGGGCCTCGGGTGGGGCGACCTCCCGGACCTCCTGCGGCGGCTGCTCGACCTCGGCGTGTTCACCGCTCACGTCCAGGTCCGCCACGCGGACGCAGAGGGCATGTTGCGCGACGCCCGCGGGTACCTGTCCCTCGCGAACGGCCTGACGGTGATCACCAAGCTGCCGGCGACGCGCGCGGGCTTCGCCGCGGCCAGGGCGCTGACGAGCGAGGGCGCGCCCGTCACCATGACCGCCGTCGTCGAGCCAGAGCAGGTCCTGTGGTCGGCGCTCGTCGGCGCGCGCTACGCCGCGCCGTACCTGGGGCGCATGGACGAGTCGGGCCGCGACGGCCTCGCCGTCGTCGGCGCCATGCAGGCCGTCGCCCAGGCGTACGGCGACGGCCACGACCCCGCCCTCCGACTGCTGGTGGCGAGCATCCGCTCCCGCGAGGCCTTCCGCGACCTCCTGAGGCTGGGCGTGGGGGCGGTCACCGTGCCCGTGCCCCTGTTCGAGGCCCTGACCGAGCACGAGGCGACCCTCGCCGCCGAGCGGACGTTCCTCGCCGACGCCTCCTGAGCGGCGGATCGCCGCCCAGGCGAACGCGGACACGGGCCCCGGCTGGTGGGTCGCGCGACGCGAGGTCGTCGCGCGGCGCCAGCCGCGCACGGCGCGGCCTTATCGTGGGCGTGCGGGCGGACGCGGCGCCCGCCGTGAACGAGCGGGCACGGCCGTTCACGCGCGCTTGCCCCAGGGACGGTGAGCATGAACGAACGCCTCGAACGTCCGGTCGAGATCGAGACCGAGGACGCGACGCTGCAGGGCGACCTCGCGCTGCCCACCCGGGCCACCGGCGTCGTGCTCTTCGCGCACGGCAGCGGCAGCGGTCGGCGCAGCCCGCGCAACCGCTTCGTGGCGCGTGGGCTGCAGCGGGCAGGGCTCGCGACGCTGCTGGTCGACCTCCTGACCGAGGAGGAGGCCCGCATCGACGACGCGACCCACCACCTGCGCTTCGACGTCGCGTGGCTCGCGGGTCGTTTGACGGGGGCGATGCGGTGGCTGGCGGAGGACGACGAGGTCGGTTCGCTGCCGTTGGGGCTCTTCGGCGCCAGCACGGGCGCGGCCGCGGCGCTCATCGCGGCCGGCCGCCTGCCGGGCGCCGCGGCCGCCGTGGTCTCGCGCGGTGGCAGGCCCGACCTCGCCGGCAACGCGCTCGCCGGCGTCCGCGCGCCCACCCTGCTGATCGTCGGCGGCCTCGACACGAGGGTGATCGAGCTCAACGAGCAGGCGCAGCGCGCGATGACGGCGCCGAACCGGCTGGCGATCGTGCCGGGCGCCGGGCACCTCTTCGAGGAGCCCGGAACGCTGGAGGCGGTCGTCGACCTGGCCAGCGATTGGTTCACCACGCACCTGCGGGCCGCCTGAGGCGACGCGCCGACGCCGGAAGCCGCACCCGCGGCCCGAACCGGCGGCGCCGGCTAGCGCGGGCAATCCGTACCCGCGCGCTCGCGCGATGATGGGGCCACGAGACCTCGCGACCTCGCCGGGGAGGCCGCCCATCGGAGGCGAAGCGTGCACATCGTCGTGCCCATCAAGCAGGTGCCCGAGACCAGCAACGTGAAGATGGATCCGGTGACGGGCACCATGATCCGCGCCGGCGTCGGCACCGTCGTCAACCCCCTCGACCTCTTCGCCATCGAGACGGCCGTCCGCCTCAAGGAGGCGCACGGCGGCCGCATCACCACCCTCACCATGGGGCCACGCGGGGCCGACAAGGCGCTGCGCGAGGCCATGGCCATGGGCTGCGACGATGGCGTGCTCGTCTCGGACCGGGCGTTCGCCGGGTCGGATAGCTGGGCGACCTCGTACACGCTCTCGCAGGCGATCCGCAAGCTCGGCGAGTTCGACCTCATCGTCGCCGGCGAGCGCGCCACCGACGGCGATACCGGCCAGGTGGGCCCCGGCATCGCGGCGTGGCTCGACCTGCCGCTCGCCACCTACGTCGCCGCCATCCCCCGCGTCGAACCCGCGCGCGGACTCACCGTCGAGCGGCTGGTCGAGGAGGGCTACCAGGTGCTCGACCTCCCGCTTCCCGCTCTCATCACCGTCGTCAAGGAGGTCGCCGCGCCGCGGCTCCCGACCCTGCGCGGCAAGAAGCGCGCCAAGGCGGCCGAGATCACGCTGTTCACCGCGGCCGACCTCGACCTCGAGCCGAGCTACCTGGGCCTCAAGGGCTCCCCCACCAAGGTGGTGAAGGTCGCGACGCCCAGGGTGACCCGCGGCGGGACGCTCGTCCGGGCGCCCGACGAGGACGCCGTGGCCGACGCCGTCGAAGCGCTGCTCGCGTTCCTCGACGCGCGCGACCTGCTGCCGACGGGGGGCCGGGCATGAGCTTCGTCTGGACGCTGGCCGAGCAGCACGAGGGGCGCCTGAAGGCCGTCTCGTACGAGCTCCTGGGGCGCGGACGCGCCCTCGCCGACAAGCTCGACACCAAGCTCGCCTCGCTGCTCATCGGCGACGGCGTGTCCGAAGAGCAGCTGCAGACGCTGGTGCACCACGGCGCCGACGAGGTCTACGCCATCCAGGACCCGCGGCTGGCGCAGTTCACCTGCGAGACCTACAGCAACGTGCTCGTCCACCTCATCAAGACCTACCGGCCCAGCGTCATCCTGGCGGCGGCCACCTCGACCGGCCGGACGCTCATGCCGCACGTCGCCGTGCGCAGCCACGCCGGCCTCACCGCCGACTGCACCGAGCTCGACATCGAGCCCGGCACGGGGCACCTGCTGCAGACGCGCCCGGCGATCGGCGGCAACATCATGGCGACGATCAAGACGCCCGACCACCGGCCGCAGATGGCGACGGTGCGGCCCAAGTCGAGCCGCCCGCTGCCTGCCGACGCGACCCGTGCCGGGCGCGTCATCGCGGTGCCGCTCGACGACGTGCTCGTGGACGAGCGCGTGAAGGCGCGGGGTTACCGCGGTGACGCGGTCGACTTCGTCAACCTCGAGGAAGCGGACGTCGTCGTCGCCGGCGGCCGCGGGATGAAGAAGGCGGAGCACTTCGCGCTGCTGCAGGCGCTCGCCGACGCGCTCGGCGGCGCCGTGGGCGCCACCCGCGACGCGGTCGACCGCGGCTGGGTCGGCTACCCGCACCAGGTCGGCCTCTCGGGCAAGACGATCTCGCCGCGGCTGTACATCGGCGCCGGGATCTCGGGCGCCATCCAGCACCTCGCGGGCATCAAGACCAGCGAGACGATCGTGTCGATCAACAGCGACCCGGACGCCAGCCTCCACCAGGTGGCGGACTTCGGCATCGTCGGCGACCTGTTCCAGGTGCTCGAGGAGCTGCAGCGGCGGCTCGACGAGCGGCGGGGGGCGAGCGGCTCGGACGCGGGCCCACCGGCGGGCACGCGCACGCCGGAGGCCCGCGCATGACCTACGGCACCGTCACCCCCGCGGTCGTCGCCGAGCTGCGCGCGATCGTCGGCGGGAAGAGCGTCTGGATCGACGAGGAGCGCCTCGAGGCCTATACCCACGACGAGACCAGCAGCGACGAGTACGCCCACGCCCCCGACGTCGTGGTGCTCCCCACCACCACCGAGCACGTCGCCGCCATCGTCAAGCTCGCCAACCGCGAACGCATCCCCATCACCCCCCGCGGCGCCGGCAGCGGCCTCAGCGGCGGCGCCATCCCCGTGTTCGGCGGCATCCTCATCAGCCTCGAGCGCATGGACAAGCTCGTCGAGCTCGACCTCGACAACATGACCATCACCGCCCAGGCCGGCATGGTCACCAACGACCTCGCCCACACCGTCGCCGAACACGGCCTCTTCTTCGCCGGCTACCCCATGAGCGTCGAGACCTGCCAGATCGGCGGCAACATCGCCGAGAACGCCGGCGGCGGCAAAGCCGTCAAGTACGGCGTCACCGGCCGCTACGTCATGGGACTCGAGCTGGTGACCCCGACGGGCGAGGTCGTGTGGCTCGGCGGCAAGCTCGCCAAGGACGTCAGCGGCTACGACCTCAAGCAGCTGGTGATCGGCTCCGAGGGCACCCTCGGCATCGTCACCCAAGCCATCATCAAGCTCACCGCGTACCCCAAGGCCGCCTCCGACCTGCTGGTGCTCTTCGACAGCCCGCGCGCGGCGATCGACCTGGTGCCACGGATGCTGCGGCAGGGCATCGTGCCCACCGGCATCGAGTTCATGGACCGCCTCTCCTTCCAGACCAGCTGCCAGTACCTGAACGAGACCCTCCCGTACCAAGACGCCGGCGCCATGCTGCTCATCGAGGTCGACGGCAACGACCCCGCGGCGGTCGAGGCGGACCTGCTCGCGATCGGCGACCTGTGCGAGAAGCACGGCGCGCTCGAGGTGTACGTCGCCGAGGACCGCAACGCGGTCGAGCGGGTGTGGTCCGTGCGGCGCAACATCGCCGAGGCCTTCAAGGTAGAGCGCCCGGTGCAGAGCCTGGAGGACATCGTCGTGCCGGTCGCCAGCATCCCCGACGTCATCCCCGAGCTCGAGCGGCTGGGCGCCGCGTACGGCATGCAGATCCCCTGCTACGGGCACGCCGGCGACGGCAACCTGCACGCCACGCTGGTGAAGGACCCGGCGATGGATCACGCGACCTGGCTGCGGAACAAGGACGCCTGCCTGCGCGAGCTCTACCGCTTCGTCCAGGGGCTAGGCGGCAAGATCAGCGGCGAGCACGGCATCGGCCTCAAACGCAAGGCCTACCTCGGCGACGTCACCAACCCGGTCGAGATCGATCTCATGCGCGCGATCAAGCGGGCCTGGGACCCGCTCAACGTGATGAACCCGGGCAAGATCTTCGCGCTGGACGCGGGCCCGTAGGCCCGAGGGCGCGACGTGGTCCTGGAGCTGATCGGCGGCATCGGGGTCTTCCTGCTCGGCATGGTCCTGCTGACCGAGGGGCTGAAGGCGACCGCGGGCGGGTCGCGAGCGAACGGCCCACCCGCTAAGGTGGGGCATGTCACCCGCCGCCCTCTGGACGGCCGCCGTCGTGTTCGCCCTGCTCGCCGCGCTGGCGCGCACCCGCATCGCGCCCGAGGTCCTGTTCCTCGCCGCGCTGGCGGCGCTGCTCCTCGCCGGCGTGGTGACGCCCGCGGAGGCGTTCTCGGGTTTCGCCAACGAGGGCGTGATCACGGTGGCGATCCTGTACCTCGTGGTCTCCGGTCTACGCGAGACCGGCGGCGTGCAGCGCATCTCGCGCGCGCTGCTCGGCCGCCCCCGCGGGCTCACCGACGCGCAGGTGCGGCTTACCGCGCCCGTCGCCGCTTTCAGTGCCTTCCTCAACAACACGCCGATCGTCGCGATGCTCATCCCGGCGGTCCGGGACTGGGCCAAGACCCACCGGCTGCCGCCCTCGAAGCTGATGATCCCGCTGTCGTACGCCGCGATGCTCGGGGGCATGTGTACGCTGGTCGGCACCAGCCCGACGCTCGTCGCGCACGGCCTGCTGATCGAGCGCCGCGGCGTGGGCCTGGGCTTCTTCGAGATCGCATGGGTCGGCGTGCCCGTCGCCGTGGTGGGCCTCACCTTCCTGCTCGCGACGTCCCGCTGGCTGCTGCCCGACCGCGGCCCGGCGCGGGCGTCCTTCGCGGACCCGCGCGAGTACACGGTGGAGATGACGGTCGATGCGGACGGGCCGCTCGCCGACCGCACGGTCGCCGAGTCGGGCATCGCCGACGAGAGTGGGCTGCAGCTCATCGAGGTCCACCGCGAGGGCGAGGTCTTCCCCGTCGTCGGGGCCGAGCACCGACTCCACGCCGGCGACCGGCTGGTGCTGGCCGGCGAGGTCGAGTCGGTGCTCGACCTCCAACGCCGCCACGGCCTGACGCCGGCCACCGACCAGGTGTTCAAGCTCGACGTCCCGCGCAGCGACCGCGTGCTGACCGAGGCCGTCGTCTCCGACACCTCGCCGCTGGTGGGCGGCAGCATCCGCGCCGGGCGCTTCCGGACGCGCTACGGCGCGGTCGTCATCGCGGTCGCCCGCAACGCCGCCCGGGTGACCGGCAACCTGCGCGACATCGTCCTGCGCCCGGGCGACACGCTGCTGCTCGAGGCGCCGCCCGCGTTCCTCGAGCGCCACCGCCACAGCCGCGACTTCTTCCTCGTCAGCGCGCTGCCCGACAGCCGGCCGCTGCGCTTCGACCGTGCCCTCCTGGCGCTCGGCATCCTGGTCGCCATGGTGGCCGTCGCCGCGCTCGGCGTCCTGTCGATGCTGCAGGCCGCGCTCCTGGCCGCGCTCGCGATGTTGGCGAGCCGCTGCACGAGCGTCGAGGCTGCCCGGAGCAGCGTCGACTGGCAGGTCGTGCTGGTGATCGGCTGCTCGATCGGTGTGGGCCGCGCGATGGACGCCTCCGGCCTCGCCGGAACCACCGCGGCGGCGGTGATCGCACGTGTGGGCGACGAGCCCTTCCTCGCGCTGCTGGCGCTGTTCGCCCTCACGTCCGCCTTCAGCCAGGTGATCACCAACAACGCCGCCGTGGTGTTGATGTTCCCCATCGCGGTCGCCACGGCGGCGGGCCTCGGCGTCGATCCGATGCCCTTCGTCGTGGCGATCGTCATGGCGGCCGCCGCCGCCGTCGCGACGCCGATCGGCTACCAGACCAACCTGATGGTGTACGGGCCGGGCGGCTACGTGTTCAGCGACTTCCTGCGGGCCGGCCTGCCCCTGGTGCTCGTCACCGGCACCGTCGCGCTGCTCGTGATCCCGCGGGTGTGGCCGTTCTGACGAGCCCGTGGCTACCCACGGCGAACTGAACGACGGGCGCCGGCGCGCGGGCTTTGCAGGAGGCTCTCCGCATCGCCCACGCGTACATGACGTGACCCGATGGTAGCGCACGCGCCGCTCACCCCTCGCGGTAGAAGCGGCTCCCCAGGTAGTGCTCGGTGTAGACCGTCTTGGCGAAGGCGACCACGGGCACCGCGAAGATCGCCGCGACGAGGCCGCCGAAGGCGAAGCCGCCGATGATCGCCACGATCACCGTCACGGGGTGCAGGCGGGTGGAGCGCGACAGGACGAGCGGCGTGAGGACGTGGTTGTCGATCTGGTTCGTGACGACGAAGACGACCAGGACGAAGAAGACCTGCCACCAGCCGCCACCGAGCGCGACGACCAGCGCCGGGACGACGGGCACGATCGTGCCGAGGTAGGGGACGACGTTGAGGAGGCCGGCCAGCAGGCCGATGACCCCGGCGAACGGCAGCCCGACGATGGCGAGGCCCGCGTACACCATCGCGCCCACCGCGACGGCGATGACGATCTGGCCCCGGACGTAGCCGCCGACCGCCCGATCGAAGCTGCGGGCGACCGAGCGGACGGTGTCCTGGTACGGCCTCGGCCAGGCGTCGAGGAGCGACGACGCGAAGCGGTGGTAGTCGTGCAGCACGTACACCGTGAGGACCAGGACCAGCAGGAAGAACGCGACGCCGGCGACGGTGCCGCTGACGACCTCGTAGACGCCGGCGCCGATGCGTTCGAGGTAGGGCGCGAGGGCCCGCACCGCCTGCCGCAGGAGGTCGCCGAGCGTGGCGAGCGGCTCGGCGATCGCCTCGTAGACGGCATCGGGAACGAGGCGCTCCAGGTTGTCCGGCAACCGCTCGAACCACGTCGTCACCGACTCGCTGAGCGTGACCCCGCCGTCCGCTTCGGTCAGGGTGTTGCGCACGGCCGCGACGCCGAGGCTCGCGACGGCCCAGGCGAGCGCGATGAGCGCCACGGCCACCAGCGCCACCCCGAGCCGGCGGTGGACGCCGCGCGCCTGCAGCCAGTCGACCACGGGGTTGAGCAGGTAGGCGAGGCCCAGGGCCGCCAGGAAGAGGCTCCCGGCGGGCTGCACGGCGGCGAAGGCCGCGACCAGCAGCGCCACGCTGCCGGCACCCACGGCCACGCGCACGTAGGGGTTCGCCCAGACCGTCTGCAGCGCGTCGCGCATCGGCGTCCGTCCTCGGCTTCCAGCGTAGCGCGGGTGCGCTCGCGCAGCGCCGGCACGCCGCCGGCCGGCCCCGCGCGCGGCGCCTCCTCGCGGACCGCGTCTGCTAGGCTCTGGCGCATCACGCGGTGGCGAGGAGCGCCCATGGCCGGCAGCGTCACGATCCAGGAGGTCCCGCTCGGCGACCCGGGCATGCGCGAGTTCGTGGCCTTCCACTGGCGCCACTACCGCGGGAACCCCCGCTGGGTGCCGCAGCTCGACGGCGACCTGCTGGGCAACCGGCTTCTCGGCATGCCGGGCCTGCTGACCCCGCAGCACCCGTACCACCGTGACGCCCGGGCGACGCACTTCCTGGCGCGCCGCGACGGCGATGCGGTCGGGCGCGTGTCCGTCGTCATCCACGAGCGCTTCGACCGCCACTACGGGGGCCGCTTCGCCTTCTTCGGCTTCTTCGAGACCGTCGACGATGCGGGCGTGGCGCACGCGCTGCTGGGCGCCGCCGCCGACTGGGCGAGGGCCCAGGGCGCCACGGTCCTGCGCGGGCCGGGCGAGTACGCCAACGTCACCCACGAGCGGCAGGGGTGCCTGGTGGACGGGTTCGACCACCAGGTGTGGGTCGAGCACACCTGGAACCCGCCGACCTACGGCCCCCTCATCGAGGCCTTCGGCTTCGCCAAGGCGATGGACTACCACGCCTACGAGATCGACCTGACGAAGCCGCTGCCGGCGAAGCTGGCCCGCATCGCGCGCATCGTGGCGGCGCGCAGCGGCCTGCGCACCCGGGCGCTGGACATGCGCCGCTTCGAGGAGGACGTCCGGCTGGTCGTCGAGATCTACAACCAGGCGTGGGCGAGCAACTGGGGCTTCCTGCCGATCGAGGACTGGGAGGCCGACGCCCTGGTGCGCACGCTGCGGCCGATCATCGACCCCGAGCTCATCCGCTTCGCGTTCGCCGACGACCGCGCGGTGGCCGTGCTGGGCGCGTTCCCCGACCCCAGCGACCTGCTGCGGCCGCGCTGGCGCTGGCCCGGCGACGGCGACCTCGTGCGCCTGGCTCGGCTGTTCGCGGGTCGCCGGCGCATCGACCACTACCGGCTCATGTTCTTCGGCATCGTGCCCGGCTACCGCAACGCCGGCGCCGACGCGCTGCTCTACAGCGAGGTCGTGGCGCACGGCGAGCGTCGCGGCTACGTGCGTTGCGACGCCTCGCTGCTGCTGGAGGTCAACACGCCGATCCTGCGCGCGGTGGAGGGGATGGGCGGCCGGCGCACGAAGACCTGGCGCGTCTACGACCTCACCCTGTAGGCGAACGCGCCCCCGGTGGGGTTCGCCGTCACGAACGGTGCGGTCGGCTCAGACCAGCAGGTCGCGCCGCAGGAAGCGCCACAGGCCGAGCGGCGCGGCGACCAGCGAGATGGCCAGGAGCTGCAGGGTGCTCGGCAGGTGGAAGCCGTTGGCCAGCGGGTCGGGCTCCAGGAACCAGGAGAAGGGCGACAGGTCGGCGTAGATCTCGACGCCGGCGGCGTTGGCGACCCCGCGGAAGACGTAGGTGACCACCGCGACGCCGGCGGCGGCGCCGAGGGCGATCCCGCGCCGGCCGCTCGCGGCGCCGAGCGCGAAGGCGAGGGTCGCGAACCCGGCGACGAGCAGCCACAGCCCGAGGCCGGCCGCCGCGACGTTCGGCAGCGTCACGCCGAGGTCGAAGAGCGGGTTGCTGACGAGCACGCCCAGGCTCACGAGCACGACGAGCCCCAGCAGCAGGAGCCACACGCCCGCCAGGCGCTCCCAGTACAGCCGCGCGCGCGGCACCGGCGACGCCAGGTCGAGCTCCAGCGTGCCGTCCTCCTCCTGGCCGGCGGTCAGGCGCACGGCCAGCGAAAGGCCATGCACGAGCAGCAGGATCGGGCCGAGGAGGGCGTAGACCACCGCGTTGAGGTAGCCGCCGGCGGTGTCCATCCGGTCGTAGCCCATCGCTGCCATGATCCCCTGGGGCATGCCCCGGATCGCCTCTTGCATGGCCTCGCCCATCGTCGGCCAGAACGACATGTAGAAGACGGTGATCGCCACGAGCGCGGCGCCCCAGATCCAGAAGGCCCGCCGGTGGTCGCGCAGGACGCGTCGCAGGCTGGGCAGGCGGTCAGCGCGCATCGGGCACCTCCGCGTCCGCCCCGTTGGGTCCGTGGCGGTAGAGGTCGAGGAACAGGTCCTCGAGGTCGAGGTCGCGGGCGGTCCAGCGGGTCACGCGTTGGCGCGCGGCCAGCTTCAGCAGCCCGTCCGGCTCGCCGTGCAGGCGGCAGTGCAGCGTGTTGCCGTCCACCGTTGCGTCGCGGATCTCGGCCAGGGCCGCGAACGGCGCCGGGTCGGGCGCCTGCGCGAAGGTGAGTGCCACGCGCTGCCCGGCCCGCGCCCGCAGGCTCTGCACCGAGTCGACGTCGACCGTGCGCCCCTCCCGGATCACGGCCACGCGGTCGGCGACGGTCTCCACCTCGCGCAGCACGTGCGAGGACATGAAGACGGTGGCGCCGCGCGCCGCCGTCTCACGCACCAGGGCCAGGAACTCGTGCTGCAGCAGGGGGTCGAGCCCGCTGGTCGGCTCGTCGAGCACGAGCAACTCGGGCTCGTGCATGAAGGCCTGCACGACACCCACCTTCTGCTTGTTCCCGCGCGACAGGGCGCGGAAGGGGCGGTCGAGCTCGAGCGTGAAGCGCTCCGCGAGCGCGTCGATGCGCTCTACGCCGCGGCCGCCGCGCAGGGCGGCCAGGTGGTGGAGATGCTCGCGGGCGGTCAGCCGCCCCACGAGCGCGAGCTCGCCGGGCAAGTAGCCGATGCGGGCGCGCTGGGCGGGCCCGCCCTGCGACGGCGCCTGGCCCAGCACCTCGACCTCGCCGGCGGTGGGCCGCAGCAGGTCGAGGAGGATGCGGATGGTGGTCGACTTGCCCGCGCCGTTGGGCCCGATGAAGCCGTACACCTCGCCGCGCTGCACCTCGAGGTCGAGCCCGGCGAGCGCGCGAGTGCGGCCGTAGTCCTTGACCAGGCCGCGCGTGCGGATGACGGGTGCCGTCATGACGCCTCCTAATAAGAGCCCGTAGGGTGGGCTTGCGTTCGGGTTGATGGCTTGAGCATGGTGGTCTCCCGGGTGCTGCTCTCCCGGATGGGGAGGTCGTCATGGCTGGTCGGTCGCAGTTCGTTACCGTGGGCGTGGAGCGCCGGAATGCGCGCCTGACGTCGCTTCGGAAGCTGGTGCCGGTGGATGCCGCGATCGTCGGCATCGACCTCGCCGATGACAAGCAGGCGGTGGTGATCACCGATCACGACGCCCGCGTGCTCGACCGGCGGATGATCCGCGGCAACGTCTGGCAGGCGATCGCGGCCTTGCCGTGGGCGGAGCGGGTGGCGCGCGACGCCGGCTTCAAGCGCATCGTGCTCGCCTGCGAACCGACCGGCAGCCGCTGGAAGCCCCTCTTGCAGCACGCGCGCGACACCGGTCTCGAGCTGGTGTGCGTCAACCCCATGCTCGTCGCCCGCGGTCGCGAAGGGGAGGACTACACCCGCGAACGCAGCGACTACCGCGATGGCGCGGTGATCTCGCGCCTCACCGGCGAGCGCCGCTGCTTCGTGCCCTACCAACCCGAGGGCCCCTGGGCGCGCTTGCGGCACCTCGGCATCCACCGCGACCAACAACTCCAGCGCGCCAGCGCCGCCCGGCAGGGCCTGCGCGACCTGCTCACCTGCTACTGGCCCACCGCGCTCGCCACCGCTGGTGATCCCATGCGCTCGCTGACCCTGCGCGCGCTCCTGAGCGTCACCGCCGACCCCGCTGAGGTCGAGCGCCTGCCGGTCGAGGAACTCGCGGCTCGCGCCAAACCACTGCTCGCTCGCTGGGGCGGGAGGCGACTGAACCACGCCATCCTCGAGCGCCTGCACGCGTGCGCCAGCGAGCCCGGCGGGGTGCGCGCCGAACGCGCCGCCGCGGCCGAGCGCGCCACCCTCACCGCCCACGACTGGCTCGACGCCAGCGCCCGCCAACGCGACACCGAAGCGCGCATGACCAGCGTCCTCGACGAGCTCGACCTCACCCGCACCGTGCGCACCCTCCCCGGCCTCTCGCTCGTGGGTGCCGCCACCATCCTCGCCGAGACCGGCGATCCCAGCCGCTTCACGCACGCCCGCGCCTGGGTCAAGCACGCTGGCCTGTGCCCGCGCGCCAACGAGAGCGGCAACTACCAGGGCCAGACGCGCATCAGCGGCCGCGGCCGCCCCCGCCTGCGCACCGCCGCCTGGCGCGTCATCTGGGCCCTCGTGCAGCACAACCACGTGTACGCCGCGCGCTACACGCACCTGCGCACCCGAACGCGCAACCCCCTCAACGACGGGCAAGCCCGCACTGCCCTCAGTGCCGCGTTGTTGCGGCAGCTCTTCGTCATGCTCCGCACCCGCGCCGCCTGGAACCCCGCCATCGCTGCCGGAAGGGAAGAACTGCTGGACGCCGCGTGACGCATGCCGCATACTCCAGGTGGCGGGGCGAACCCGAACTCTCCTTGGGTAGAACCCGAAACTGAGCCTGGGCGCCCCGCCCACTTCCCCAAGCAGCTCGAATGAGGACTGTTGGGACGAACCCGGTTGAACGTTAGGTAGAGCCGGGGAAGTGACCGCGGGCCCGCCACCACCAGCACCCCCACACCGCGCGCCAGCACCACCGGCGAGCGCACGAACCCTCACGCCCAACCACCACCAAAACCACCCCTTGACAACAACCTCATAGACTGCTCAGGCGTCTTGGAGATGTAGACCTGGATGACGTCCAACGACAGGAAGGTCCCGCCGGCCGTCTGGTTGATGTCGGTGCGGAACTCGCGGTAGTCGGCCGGGCCCCCGTCTTCTACCGGCTGCAGCGGCACCGCGCTGAGCGGCAGGTCGCGGGTGAAGTTGGGCGAGGCCTTCTCGTCGTTCT
>JAHYJQ010000042.1 GCA_019429025.1 Trueperaceae bacterium
TGCTCTTCCGATCTGCCGGGTGGTCGGCTTCGACGCGGGCACGACGCTGGTCGCGGACGACGTCGTCATCGAGGGCCCCGGCCTGGTCGCCGTCGTCGGCCCGAGCGGCACCGGCAAGACGAGCTGGCTCCGCACCGTCCTCGGGCTGCTGCCGGCGCGGGGCGGCCGCCTGCGGGTGGCCGGCGTCGTCGTGGACGAGGCCGGGGTCGCCGACGAGACCGCGCTGCGCGCCCGCGTCGCCTACGTGCCGCAGGGTTCGGCGCTGCTGTCCGGCTCGCTGCGCGACAACCTGGCGCTCGGGCGTGCGATCGACGACGACGCCCTGTGGGCGGCGCTGAGCGACGTCGGCCTCGCCCAGGCGCTGTCCGTGCTGCCCCAGGGGCTCGACGCCCCGCTGGCGGAGGACGGGCAGGGGCTCTCCGGCGGCCAGCAGCAGCGCCTGGCGATCGCCCGGGCGCTGGCGGGGGACCCGCCGGTGCTGCTCCTCGACGAGCCGACGTCGGCCCTCGATGGGGCGGCGGAGGCCGACCTCATCGAGCTGCTGCGGCGCCTCGCCGGCGAACGGCTGGTCATCGTGGTCAGCCACCGCCGCGCCGTCGTGGACGCCGCCGACCGCGTCCTCGTCGCGGGCGACGGTCGCCTGGAGGAGCGTGCGTGAGCCCCGATCTGTACGACGACCCCGAGTTCTACGACCTGCTGAACGCGGGGTACCGCGACGACCTCGCCTTCTACCGCGGCCTGGCCGACGACCACGGCGGCCCGGTGCTCGAGCTCGGGGCCGGCAGCGGCCGGGTCACCGTCGCGCTGGCGCAGGCCGGGCACGCCGTCGTGGCGGTCGAGCCCTCCCCCGCCATGCGCGCGCGGGGCGCCGCGCGCCTGGCCGCCGCGGGGTGCGGCGAGCGCGTGACCTGGGTCGACGCCGACATGCGTGCCCTCGACCTCGCCGTCAGCGTGCCGCTGGTGATCGCGCCGTTCCACGCGCTCATGCACCTGCCGACGCTCGACGACCAGGACGCCGCCTTACGGGCGGCGCGCCGTCACCTCGGCGCCGGCGGCGCCTTCGCCACCGACGTGTACGTGCCGCGCTTCGCGTGCGCGGGGGCCGCCGGCGCAGCCGGCGGCCCCTCCGCCGTGCGCGCCGAACGCCTCGGCGACGGCGACCTGTTCGTCTGGCAGATCCACGACGCCGCCCATCAGGTGGTGGTGACCGAGCACCGCTGGGACCGCGTCGCCGACGACGGCACCCTCCGGCGCCGGCGGGCGACCCTGCGCCAGCGCTACTTCCACCGCTTCGAGCTGGAGCGCGCCCTGCGCACCGCCGGCTTCACCCGCGTCCGCACCTTCGGCGGCTTCGGGCGGGCGCCGGTCACGGAGGCCGCGACCAGCTGGGTGTTCCTCGCGTACACCTGATGCGCGCACTCAGCTGCCGAGGACCGCCATCGCCGCGGCCACGGCGGCGCCGGACGCCACCGTCCGCCCCAGGTCGCGCCAGGCGTCCTCGAGCGCCGCCGCGAGGACGACGGCGTCGTAGTCGTCGCCGTGTCCCAGCAGCGACGGGCGGATGAGGCGCGACGCGAGGTGATCCTGGCCGCCCGCGATGCGCACGCCGCGGTCGGCCAGCGCACGCACCACGGCGGGGGCCGCGAGGCCCTCGGGGGTCGTCATCGCCGCGACGGCCGGGCTGGCGCGCTCGGCGAACGGCTCGGCGCCCAGCGCCCGGCCCGCGGCGAGCAGCGCGCGGTTGCGCCGGCCGAGGGCCTGCCGGCGCGCCGGCAGGCCCTCGGCGAGCAGGAGGCCGAGCGCCACCTCGGCGGCCACCACGAGCGAGGTGGCCGGCGTGGTGCCGCTGTCGCCCGCGCGCTGCCGCGGCCGCTCGCGGTGGAGGTCGAGGGTGTAGGCCGGCACCCGGCGCCCCGCCTCCTCCCCCCGCGCCCACGCGCGCTCCGACAGCCAGGCGAAGCCGAGGCCGGGCGGCAGCATGACCCCCTTCTGGGACCCCGCCACGACGGCATCGAGGCCCCATGCCCGCGGCCGCAGCTCGGCGGCCGCCAGGCTGGTGACGGCGTCGACGAGGACCAGCGCGTCGGGCGCGTGGGTCCGCACGGCCTCCGCGAGCGCGGCGACGTCGTGGAGAACGCCGGTCGAGGTCTCCGAGTGGACCAGCGTGACCGCGTCCGGTTGGCCGACGTCGGCCAACCGGACGCGCAGCCCGTCGACGTCGAACGCCCGCCCCCAGGCCACGTCGTGCTCGCTGACGCGGTAGCCGAACGCGCGCGCCATCGCGGCCCAGCGGTCGCCGAACTTGCCGCCGCGCAGCGCCAGCACGTGGGCGCCGCGTGGCACCGCCGCGACGAGGGCGGCCTCGAAGGCCGTCGTGCCGGAGCCGGTCAGCAGCATGACCTCGTCGCCCGCGACCTCGAGCACCTCGGCGAGCGCGGCGCGCACCCGCACGAAGGTGGCGCGGAAGGCGTCGGTGCGGTGGTGGACCACCGGGCGCGCGAGCGCCTCGAGCACGGACGGCGGCACGGCCACGGGGCCCGGGGCGTACAGCCGCGGCCGGAACGACGCGCGGTCGGCGCCTTGGGGCCGGCCGTCGCCGGCGGCCGGCCGTGCCCGGCCGTCGCCAGTCACAGCCGCACCGCCCGCAGCGTGTGGATGACGTCGCCCATGCCGCGCAGGACGTCGAGCACGGTCTCGCCGGGCACCTGGTCGAGGGTGAGCGCGAACATCGCCAGCCCATCCTCGCCGACCCTGGACAGCTGCATCCCGGAGATGTTGACGCCGGCGTCGCCCAGCACGGTGCCGACGCGGCCCACCGCGCCGGGCCGGTCGTAGTTCGTGCAGATCAGCATCGTGCCCTCGGGACGGATCTCGATCGGGAAGCCCTCGATCTCGACGATGCGGGGGTGGTCGCCGAGCACCGTGCCGGCCACGGCACTGCTCCCGGCGTCACTCCTGGCGGTGACCCGCACGTGGGTGACGTAACCGCGCGGGCGTGCCGCGATGACGCGCGAGATGCGGACGTCGCGCTGCTTGGCGAGCGCCAGCGCGTTGACGTAGGTGGGCGGGTCGCTCAGGACGGGTTCCAGGAAGCCCTTGGCGACCCCGACGGCGATCGGATCCGGGTCGAGCGGGAAGTCGCCGGCGAACTCGATGACGAGCTCGTGCACGCGGCCGTCGGCGAGCTGGGCGACCACCTTGCCCAGCGCCTCCCCCAGCTCGAGGTGGCGGCCGAGCTTGGCGACCACCTCGGGCGCCAACGCCGGCGCGTTGACGACGCCGAGCGCCACGTCACCCCGCAGGGCGCGCACCGTGCGGTCGACGATGTCCGAGCCGACGCGCCGCTGGGCCTCCTCGGTGTTCGCCCCCAGATGGGCCGTCACGACCACGTCGTCGCGGACCAGCAGCGGGTGGTCGGGTGGCGGCGGCTCCTCGACGAAGACGTCGAGTCCGGCGGCGAAGACGTGCCGAGCGTCGAGGGCGGCGGCGAGCGCCACCTCGTCGACGATGCCACCGCGGGCCGCGTTGACGACGACCGCGCCGGCCGGCAGCGCCGCCAGAGCGGCGGCGTCGATGAGCCCGCGGGTCTCGTCGGTCAGCGGGGTGTGGACGGTGAGGAAGGCCGCCTCGGCCAGCATCGCGTGCAGGTCGTCGTGGAGCCGCACGTCGAGCTCCGCGGCGCGGCGCTCCGTGATGTAGGGGTCGTAGGCGACGACCCGCATGCCGAGCCCCTGCGCGCGGCGCGCCACCAGGCTGCCGATGCGGCCCAGGCCGACGATGCCGAGCGTCGCGCCGTCGACCTCGCGACCGAGGAACGCGCGGTCCCACACACCGCGGCGGAGGCGGGCGTCGGAGCGCGCGACACCGCGGGCCGCGGCGAGCAGCAGCGCGATCGCCAGCTCGGCGGCCGAGACGTTGTTCGCCTCCGGCGCGTTGACGACCAGGATGCCGCGGCGGCTCGCGGCGTCGAGGTCGATGTTGTCGACGCCGACGCCGCCGCGGCCGACGACCTTGAGCCGACCACCGGCGGCGTCGAGGAGGGCCTCGTCGACCTGCGTGCGCGAGCGGGTGATGAGCGCGTCGTAGCCCGCAGCCACGTCGAGGAGCTCGGCCCGGGAGATGCCGGCGCGGTCCTCCACGATGGCGTCGTCGAAACGCGTGGCGCCCAGGGCGATGGCGTCGGTGACGAGGACACGGAACATGGCGGGCAGCGTACCCCGGCGGGCGTCAGCGGCCGAAGACCCCCCACGGCGCGTCGCCTTCCGGCACCTGGAAGCTGTCGGCGCCGAGGACGTCGTACACGAACGGGCCATCGATGACGAAGCGCGTCGGTTCGCCCGCCAGGAGCGCCTCCACGAGCTCGCGGCCCTCCGCCGCCAGGCGCCCCTGGTCGAGCACCACGACGATCTCGCGTCGCACGGTCGCCCCGGCGGGCAGCGGCACGGGGGCGAGGTCGAAGACGGCGACCGCCGAGGCGGCGGCGCGCTCGGCGTCGTTCGGCGGCAGCGATGCGCCCGACGCGTCGAACCGGGGTGGCAGCAGGCCCAGCGCGAGGGCGCGGGCGGAGACGAAGTAGCCCACGTCACCGGGGTTGCGCAGCTCCAGGAAGAAGCGCAGGGCAGGCGCGTCGGCCCGGGCGACGACCGTGCCCTCGCTGCCGGCCAGGACGGCGATCTCCGGCGGCTGCACCGCCTGTCGCGCGCGCAGCACCCCCGAGAAGAGCGGCCGCACCCCGGTGCTGAAGATGAACACCTCACTGAGGAAGCGGAGGCGCCCCTCGACCGCGAACGGCAGCGGGTCGCCGGCGAAGCTGGCGACGACGGCGCTCCACAACCGGGGTTGATCGGCCAGCGAGGCCTCGAGCCGCCAGCGCCAGCGGGCGCTGCCGAGCGCGGGCACGGACAGGCCCGGCTCGAGCACGGCGACGTGCGCCCGCTCGCCCGCCAGGAGCAAGCGGTAGTCGACGCTCTCGAGGAAGAGGTCGAAGGTGTTCGGGTTGCTGACCACGACGGAGAGGTCGACCACCAGGCCGGCGCCGGCGCCCGGCGGATCGAAGCGCTCGATGCGCGTCTCACGGGGGTCGAGCACGAACCGCGGGGCAACGACGTCCACCACCGGCGACATGTCGGTGATCTCGCCGAGGACGCGCGGCGCACAGGCCGTCAGCGCCAGCAGGGCGACGGCGGCGAGCAGTGCGCCAACTCGCGGGTTCGGCCTCACGAACGGAGTCTACCAGAGCGCGTTCGCGGCGCCCGCGCCGCCCGGCCGCGGCGCCCCGGCAGCCACACCCACCACGCGGCCGCCAAGAACAGGGCGATGGCCAACACGGCCGGCGAGCCGGCGGTGGGCGGATCGGCGCCGACCGCGGCGAACGGCCCGGCCAGCAGCGCGGTGACCATCCCCTGCGCCACCGCGTGGGCCGGCAGGACGAGCGACGACCACCGCGGACGATCGCGCAGCAGCCAGGCGACCGCGGCCGCCGCCGCCAGGACCAGCGCCAGCGTCGCACCGGCGAACGCGACGAGGGGACCGCCGTCGACCCCCATCAGCGCCCCGGCGATCCCCAGCGCGACCGCGTGGGCGGGGGCCAGGCCCAGGGCCAGCAGCCACGGCCGCACGCCGCTGAGCGGACCCCAGCGCCGGCGGGCGGTCCACCCGAAGCCCAGGCCGAGCGCCAGGAGCACGAGCAGGAACGCGCCCAGCGGTCTCACGCGCGCCCCGCCGTCACAGCGTCTGCCTGAACCCGACGGCCCGCTCGCGCCGGCGCAGCGCGGCGCGCAGGCCCGCCGCCCAGGGCGCGTCGAGCGCCGGCGACGCCGCCAGCATGCGCTTCGCGACGTCGCGCGCCTGCTCGATGACGCCGACGTCCGCTGCCAGGTCCCCGAAGGTGAGGTCGGGCAGCCCCGACTGGCGGGTGCCGCGCAGCTCCCCGGGGCCGCGCAGCTCGAGGTCGCGTTCGGCGATGAGGAAGCCATCCGTGTGGCGCTCCACCACCCGCAGGCGGGCCATCGTCGCGCGGCTCGCCTCGCCCGCGACGAGGACGCAGCGCCCCGGCGCGTCGCCGCGCCCCACCCGGCCGCGGAGCTGGTGCAGCTGGGCCAGGCCGAAGCGTTCGGCGTTCTCCACCACCATGGCGGTGGCGTTCGGCACGTCGACGCCGACCTCGACGACGGTGGTGGCCACGAGGACGTCGAGCCGGTGGTCGCGGAACGCCTGCATGACGGCGTCCTTCTCGGCCGGCGCCAGGCGGCCGTGCACCAGGCCGAGGCGCGCCTCGGCCGGCAGCAGCGCGCGCAGGTCGTCGAACAGGCTGGTGGCCGATACCACCTCGTCGAGGGCCTCGGAGTCCTCGACCAGCGGCGCCACCACGTACGCCTGGTGGCCCGCGTCGCGCAACTCGGCCCACAGCTCGCGGTAGACGGCCGGGCGCTGGCTCGCCCGCACCAGGCGCGTCGCCACCGGCGTGCGGCCCGGCGGCAGCTCGTCGAGCACGCTGACGTCGAGGTCGCCGTAGAGCGTGAGCGCCAGCGAGCGCGGGATGGGGGTCGCGGTCATCACCAGCACGTCCGGCGCGCCGCGGATCAGCCGGCGGCGCTGCTCGACCCCGAAGCGGTGCTCCTCGTCGACGACGGCGAGCCCGAGGTCGCGGAACTCGACGCCCTCCTGGATCAGGGCGTGGGTGCCGACGGCCACGTCGGTGGCGCCGCTGGCGAGGCGCGCGCGCGCCTCGGCGCGGTCGCGCGCGCCCATCCCACCCACCAGCAGGTCGACGCGCACGCCCAGCGGCCACAGCACCTCGGTGAACGAGCCCAGGTGCTGCCGCGCCAGCAGCTCGGTCGGCGCCATGACCGCCGCCTGCGCGCCGGCGCGGACCACGGTCCAGGCGGCGCCGGCCGCGACGGCCGTCTTGCCGCTGCCGACGTCACCCATGAGCAGGCGCGCCATCTGCCGGGGGGCCGCGAGGTCGGCGCGGATCTCCTCGAGGGCGCGCGCCTGCGCCGACGTGAGGGCGTACGGCAGGGCACCGGCGAAGGCCGCCGCGTCGTCGTCGGCGGTGGCGTACCCGCGGCCGGCCCCCAGGTCGCGCTGCAACAGCACGCGCAGCTCGAGGAGCAGGAACTCGTCGAACTTCAGGCGGCGCAGCGCCCGCTGCAGCCCCGCCTCGTCCGGCGGCTGGTGGACGTCGCGCCAGGCGCGGTCGAGGTCGACGAGGTCGAGGTCGGCCCGCAGGCGCCGCGGGAGCGTGTCCGGGAGCGGCGGCAGGGCCCGCAGCGTGCGGTCGACCGCCCGCCGCAGGTAGGCCTGGGCGAGCCCCTGGGTGCTGGGGTAGACGGCCACGATGCGGCCGGTGGAGAGCGACGGGCCCTCGTCGTCGACCTCGTAGCCCTCGACGTTGAGCTCGGTGGAGCGGCCGCGGCGCTTGACCCGGCCGGTGACGATGAGCCGCTGCCCCGGGAAGACCTGCTTCTCGACCCACGGCTGGTGGAACCACAGCGCGGTCAGCCGCTCGCCGAACGCGTCCTCCAGCACCACCCGCAGCACGCCGCCGCCGCGCCGCGTGGGCACGAGCTTGCGCCCGACCACGGTGCCGACGACCGTCGCCTTCTCCAGGCCCGCCGCCGCGGCGAAGCCGGGGAGCGCCCTGCGGTCCTCCCAGCGGCGCGGCGCGTGGTGCAGCACGTCGCGGTAGCTGCGCAGGCCGATCTCGGCGAGCTTGCGCGCCGCCTGGGCGCCCAGGTCGACGCGCCGCTCGCCGATCTCGGCCTCCAGCAGGTCGGCGACGCCCATGGCGCCGCCGGCTTCGGCGTCGCCGGCGTGGGCGCCCCCTGGGGCGCCGTCCCCTGCGGCCGAGCGGTCGTCCTCGCGGTCGGCGGCGTCCGCGCTCGCCAACGACGCCAGCGCCGCCCTGACCGCGTCCGCCCGGCGCGGCGGCGGCCAGCCGGCGTAGCCGTCCAACAGCGCGCGCACGTCCGCGAACGGCTTGCCGACCGTGGCGAGCAGGCGCTCGAGCCCGCCGACGACGACGCCGTCGTGGCAGCCCTCCGCCAGCTCGCGCTCGAGCGGGCGACGGAGGCGTTCGCGGAGTTCGGCGACGGTGGCCACCCCGCCAGTGTACGAACGCGCGCCGGGCGGGGCGACGCCGCGCAGGTCCGACCGACGTCCCGCCCCCGCGGGGCATGGTTCGATGCGTTCGTGAACGCCAGCGATCCCACCCTCGTGCCACCCGGGCGCAGGCCGTGGGTGCTCGCGGCCGCGGCGACGGCGGCGTTCGGCGCGACCGTGATGGCCACCGCGATCAACGTGGTGCTGCCGACCCTGACGGTGGAGCTCGCCGCGCCCTTCGCGACCATCCAATGGGTCGTGCTCGCCTACCTGCTCGCGACGATCGCCCTGGTGCCGATCATCGGTCGCCTCGGCGACATGTGGGGCAAGGCGCGGCTCTTCCTCGCGGGCCACGCCGCGTTCGGCCTGGGGTCGCTGCTCTGCGCGCTGGCGCCCGACGCCGCGACGCTGATCGCCTTCCGCACGGTCCAGGGGGCGGGTGCGGCGGCCCTGACGGCGTTGGGACTGGCGATCGTCACGGACGTCTACCCCGCCGAGCGCCGCGGCCGCGCCCTCGGCCTCAACGCCGCCGTCGTGTCGGCCGGCGTCGTGCTCGGCCCCTCGCTCGGGGGGCTGGTCGCCGATCTGACGTCGTGGCGCTGGATCTTCGCGGGCGGGGTGCTGACGTCGACGCTGGGCGCCGCCCTCGCCCTGCGCGTGCTGCCGACCTACCCACGGGTGCGCGGCGAACGCTTCGACCTGCTCGGCGCCGCGACGCTCTTCGCGGGCCTGCTGGCGCTCTCGCTGGCCCTGACGCTGGGTCAGACGCGCGGCGCCGACGATCCCGTGATCCGGCTCCTGGGCGGCCTCGCCATCGCCCTGGCGGCCACCTTCGTGGCGGTGGAGCGCCGGTCCGCGTCGCCGGTGGTCGACCTGCGGCTCTTCCGCGATCCGGTCCTCACGATCGGGCTGGTGAGCGGGCTGATCACCTTCGTGGCCATCTCGGGCGTCATCTTCCTCGTGCCGTTCTACCTGGGCGGCGCCCTCGGCTACGCGCCGAGCCGCATCGGCCTGCTCATGGCGGTGACGCCCGTGATGCTCGTGCTCATGGCGCCGATCGCCGGCACGCTGACGGACCGCTTCGGCGCACGGCCCGTCACCGTCGTCGGGATGGCGTCGTTGATGCTCGGCTACTTGGCGTTGGGCACGCTCGACGAGTACACCACCCCGCTCGGTTACGTGCTGCGCTTCCTGCCGATCGGCCTGGGCATGGGGACCTTCCAGACGCCGAACAACACCGCGATCATGGGCGCGGCGCGCCGCGGCGCGTCTGGGGTCGCCGGCGGACTGCTCACCCTGACGCGCTTCTTCGGCCAAGTGGTCGGCACGGCCGTGCTGGGGAGCCTGTGGGCGACGCGCGCGGTGGCGCAGGCCGGGGCGCCCCGCGGCAGCGACGCCACCGGCCTGCCGGCCGCGGCCCAAGTGGCCGGGCTCCACGACGTCATCGACGTCATCCGGGTGCTCATCGCGGTCGCGTTGGCGCTGGTCGTCGGCGACCTGATCCGTGGCCGCCGCGCCGACGACCCCGCGCGGGGCGCCGGCGGCCGCGCGACGTCGTTGGCGTCGCGGGGGCCAGTCCGGTAGCGTGGGCGCCAAGCCGCCGCGGACCCCACGGGCCCGACGGCGCAACGGGCGCCCCGCGCCTGGCCTCGTGCCGGAGGAGACCGCCGATGACGACGCCCCACACGGTCGCGCCGAGCGAGCGCCCGCATCCCTGGGACCGCGACGCGCCCCACGCCCACGTCGACCTGGACGCGCTGCGCCACAACCTCGCGCTGCTGCGGGCCCGCACGGCACCCGGGGTGCGCCTGCTGGCGGCGGTGAAGGCAGACGCCTACGGCCACGGCCTGCTGCCGGTGGCCCGCGCGCTGGCGGCGGCGGGGGCCGAGGCGTTCGGCGTCGCCACCGCCGCGGAGGCCCTCGCCCTGCGGGGCGCCGGGGTCCCGGGCGACGTGCTGGCGTTCGGCCCCGTGCGGGCCGGGATCGCGGAGCTCGTGGCGGCCGACGTCGCCCTCACGGTCGCGCAGCCGGCCGACTTGGAGGCGATCGCGGCGGCGGCCGCGGGGGCGCGCGCGCGGGTCCACGTCAAGGTCGACACCGGCATGGGCAGGCTCGGGCTGGCGCCGGCCGAGGCCAGGGCGTTGATCGCCGCGGTCGATCGCTCACCGCTGGCCGACCTCGAGGGCGTGTGGACGCACTTGGCGTCCGCGGACGAGCCGGACGCGACGGAGCCCGACAGCGCCACGCACCGGCAGGTCGCCGCCTTCGCCGCCCTGCTGGCGCGGCTGGAGCGCGACGGCCTGCGCCCGCGCTGGGCGCACGCGGCCAACTCGGCCGGCACGCTCCTGCTGCCCGAGGTCCACCACGACCTCGTGCGACCGGGCATCGCCCTCTACGGGCAGCCCGCCTCGGCCTGGCTCGCGCGGCGGGTCCCCGACCTGCGGCCCGTCATGCGCGTCGACGCCCCCGTCACCTTCGTCAAGCGGGTCACCGCCGGAACGCCGATCAGCTACGGCGGCACCTGGTGCGCGCCGCGGGACACCGTGGTCGCCACCGTCCGCCTCGGCTACGCCGACGGCTACCCGCGGTCGCTGTCGTCGCAGGCGGAGGCCGGCCACCGGGGGCGGCGCGTGCCCGTCGTCGGACGCGTGTGCATGGACCAGCTCATGCTCGACCTGGGACCCGACGGCGACGCCGAGCTCGGCGAGCGCGTCGACCTCATCGGCGGCGGCGCGCCAACGGCCTTCGAACTGGCCGCCGACGCCGGCTCGTTCGCCTACGAGCTGCTCACGCGGATCGGCCCGCGCGTCGTGCGGCGGTACCCGGGCACCTGAACCGGCGGTTCAGGCCTCCGCGGCGCCGGGCTCGATCCCCGCGCCGTCGGGCAGCGGTCCGATCCGCTCCGCCCGCACCAGGATGACCCGCCGCTCCTCGGCGTCCTCCACCGTGAAGCGCAGGCCGGCGACCTCGTGCGACTCGCCGACCTGCGGGATGCGGCCGAGCTCGCTGATGAGGTAGCCCGCCAGCGTGTCGTACTCCCCCTCGTCGCCGAGGTCGATGCGGAAGCGGTCCTCGACCTCCTCGAGGTGGACGGACGCGCGGATGCGCACCGAACCGTCGGGGAGGTCATCGAACTCGAGCTCCTCCTCCTCGTCGGTCTCGTCGTAGATCTCGCCGGTGATCTCCTCGATGATGTCCTCGAGCGTCACCAGGCCAGCGGTGCCGCCGAACTCGTCGACGACGACCGCGATGTGGTTCTTGCGCAGGCGCATGTCGCGCATGAGGTCGAGCACCGAGGTCGTCTCCGGCACGTACTGCGGCGGGTGCATGAAATCGGCGACGCGGGTCGTGGCGAGGTCGTCGGCGCTCCCGAGGAACCTCAGGAGGTCGCGGGCGTAGACGATGCCGCGGACGTCGTCGATCGACTCGCGGTACACGGGGAGGCGGCTGTAGCCGTGCTCGGTGGTCGCGGCGAGCAGGTCGTGCAGCGACGCCTCCTCGGAGATCGCCACGACGTCGACCCGTGGCGTCATCACCTCGCGGACGACGGTCTCCTCGAGGTCGATGATCCCGCGGATCATCTCCTGCTCGGAGGCCTCGATGACGCCCGACTCCTCGGCGGAGCGCAGCATGAGGCGCAACTCGTTCTCGGTGATCAGCGGGTCGCTGCCCGGCTCGAGGCGGAACGCCCGCAGCACCCAGGTGGTGAACCAGGCGAATGCCCGCCCGATCGGGTACAGGACGACGGACAGCGCGTGCACCGGGCGGATCACCAGGCGCGCGAAGCCGACCGGATGGTGGACGGCGATCGACTTCGGCGTGATCTCGCCGAAGACCAGCACCAGGACGGTCATGATCCCGGTGGCGTAGGCGACCGCGGCGGCCTCCGAGAAGCCGGCCTGGTGCGAGAGCTGGATGCTCATCTGCGTCACCAGCGCGGTGGCGGCGATGTTGACGAGGTTGTTGCCGATGAGCAGCGTCGTGATGAAGCGCGTCGGGTTGCGCTCGAGCAGGGCGAACAGCCCGTACGGATCCTGGCCCTCCTCGCGCAACTGCCGCAGCTTCCACTCGCCGAGGGCCGTCAGGGCCGTCTCGGAGCCCGACATCAGGCCCGACAGCAGCAGCAGCATGGCCAGCGTCGCCACCTGGGCGCCGGTGACGCCCGCGACGATTTCGTCCCCCTGTGCGAAGGCGCGGGTGAGGACCCACACGAGCGGCGGCAGGAGGAGGATCGGGAGCAGGTTGGGGCGGTTTCGCGGGGAACTCGGAGGCTGTTCTTCCATCGGCTGCCCGGACGATAGCACGCGCGGCGCGGGACGCTGGGTGCGGTAGATTGTTCGGCGTGTACGTGGCGGTCGCGGGAAACATCGGTGCGGGCAAGTCCACCCTGACGCGGCTCGCGTCGGCGCGCTTCCACCTGACGCCGGTGTACGAGGCGGTGGACGAGAACCCGTACCTGACGGACTTCTACCGCGACATGCCGCGCTACGCCTTCCACTCGCAGATGTTCTTCCTGGCGACCCGCCTGCGGCAGCACCTCGGCCAGGTCAACCCGGGCGACCGGGTCATCCAGGACCGCACGGTCTACGAGGACGCCAACGTCTTCGCCCGCGCCCTGCACGACGCGGGCGTGATGGACGCGCGCGACTTCGCGAGCTACGCGACGATGTACGACGCCGTCCGGCGCGCGCTGCGGCCGCCCGACCTGCTCGTCTACCTGCGCGCCTCGCTGCCGACGCTGCGCGCCCACATCGCCGCCCGCGGCCGCGCCTTCGAGCAGCGCATCGAGGACGACTACCTCGTCCGGCTGGGACGCCTCTACGAGGAGTGGGTGGAGGCGTACGACCTGTCGCCGGTCGTGGTGGTCGACGCCGACCGCTTCGACGTGGTGGCGAGGGCCTCGGACCGCGCCGCCGTGTTCGACCTGCTCGAGCGCCAGGGCCTGGCGACGCCGGTGGTGCGGTGACGGAGGCGAGGCCGCCCGCGCGGACCGTGTCCCTCGCCGAGCTGCTCGCCGACGCCCTCGGGCGGGGCGCCGACGGCCTGCCCGAGGTGCGCGTCACGGGCATCGCCCAGGATGCGGCGCGCGTCCGACCTGGCAACGTGTTCGTCGCCCGCGTGGGGCAGCGCCGCGACGGCCACGACTTCGTGGCGGACGCGGTCGCCCGCGGCGCGGCGTGCATCGTCGGGACGCGCGACGGCGTGCCGGGCCTCGCCGTCCCCTACGTGCACGTGGACGACGACCGGTTCGCGACGTCGGCGCTGGCGGCCGCCTTCCACGGTCACCCCAGCCGCGACCTCATCGTCATCGGCGTCACCGGCACCGACGGCAAGACGACCACGGCCAACGTCCTGCACCACCTGCTGCAAGGCCGGGAGGCACGGCCGCGCGCCTCGCTGCTGTCGACCGCCATGGAGCGCATCGGCGCCGAGGGGCACCCGCCCGAGCTGCACTTCACCACCCCGGAGGCGACCGAGGTGCACGCGCACCTGGCCGCGGCTCGCGACGCCGGGGTGCGCTGGGCCGTCGTCGAGGCGAGCTCCCACGCGGCCTCCCTGCAGCGTCTGGCGCACGTGAAGTTCGACCTCATGGCGTGGACCAACCTCACGCCGGAGCACCTCGACCACCACGGCAGTCTCGAGGCCTACCGCGACGCCAAGGCCGGCCTCGTCCGCCAGGCCGCGGGCGCCGTGCTCAACCGCGACGACCCGCACTTCGCGGCGTTCGCCGACGCGGCCGTCGGCCGCATCACCAGCTACGCGATCGACGGTGACGCCGACCTGCGGGCGGAGGACGTCGTCGCCGGACCCGAGGGCCTGAGCTTCGACCTCGTCACCCGTGGGGGGCGGCGCCGTGCCGAGCTGCCGATGGTCGGGCGCTTCAACGTCGCCAACGCCCTCGCGGCGCTCGCGGCCGCCCACCGCCTGGGCGTGCCGTGGGAGACGGCGCTGGAGCGCCTCGCCGACTTCCCCGGCGTGCCCGGCCGCATGCAGCTGGTGGCGACCGAGCCGTTCACGGTCGTCGTGGACTTCGCCCACACGCCGGCGGGCCTCGCGAAGGCGCTCGCCGCCCTGCGCCCCCGCGACGGCAGGCGGCTGATCGTGGTCCTCGGCGCGCCCGGCGAGCGCGACCCCGCGAACCGCACGGGCCTCGGCGCGGCGGCGATCCGCGGCGCCGACCTGGCGATCTTCACCGAGGACGACGCCCGCAGCGAGGACCTCGAGCGGATCCTGGCCGCGCTGGTCGCGGGTGCCGCCGAGGTCGGGGGCGTCGAGGGGCGGGACTACCGCGTCGTGAGCGATCGGCGCAGCGCGATGGCGCTGGCGCTCGCCTCGGCGCGCCCCGGCGACGTGGTGCTGCTGGCCGGCAAGGGCCACGAGCGCACCCTGGAGCGCGGCAGCGGCGCCGTGCCATGGGACGAGGCGGCCGAGGCGCGGGCCGCGCTGGCCGCCCTGGCGGCGCACGCCGACCGCGCTGACCGTGCCCCCGAGGGTCACCCCGGCGGCGCTGGCGCGTAGCATGGCGGCATGAATCCGAGCGTGCGGGCGGTGGACGTCATCCTGGCCAAGCGCCGCGGCGAGGCGCACGACCGCGCCACCCTGGAGGCCTTCATCGGCGGCTACGTCCGCGGCGAGGTGCCCGACTACCAGGTGGCCGCGTGGCTCATGGCCGTCGTGTGGCGCGGCATGAGCGAGCGCGAGACCGCCGACCTCACCGAGGTGATGGCCGACAGCGGCGAGCGGTTCGACCTCGCCGAGTTCGCCCACCCGGTCGACAAGCATTCCACCGGCGGCGTCGGCGACAAGACGACCCTGGTGCTCGCGCCGCTGGTCGCCTCGCTCGGCGCCAGCGTCGCCAAGATGTCAGGCCGCGGCCTGGGCCACACCGGCGGCACGATCGACAAGCTGGAGGCCATCCCCGGCTTCCGGGCAGAGCTCGACCGGGAGGCCTTCTTCCGCCAGGTGCGCGACATCGGCGTGGCCGTGACGGGCCAGACGAAGGCGCTCGCGCCCGCCGACGGCCTGCTGTATGCCCTGCGCGACGCCACGGGAACGGTGGCCTCGCTGCCGCTCATCGCCAGCAGCATCATGAGCAAGAAGCTGGCGGGTGGGGCGCGCACGATCGTGCTCGACGTCAAGGTGGGCAGCGGCGCGTTCCTGCGCACGCCCGAAGAGGCGCGGGCACTGGCCGCCACGATGGTGGCGATCGGGCGCCACGCCGGCCGGACGGTGCGGGCCGTGCTGTCGAACATGGACGAGCCGCTCGGCGCGGCGGTGGGCCACGCGCTCGAGGTGCGCGAGGCGCTGGCCACCCTGCGCGGCGGCGGCCCGGCCGACCTGCGGGAGCTGGTGGTGACGCTGGCCGGCGAGCTGCTCGAGGCCGCCGGCCTGGTGACCGGCCGCGGCGAGGTGGAGGCCGCGCTGGACGACGGGCGCGCGCTCGCGCGCTTCGAGCGCTGGGTGGCGGCCCAGGGGGGCGACGTCGCGCGGCTCGACGACCTCGAGGTGGCGGCCGACGCCGCCGACTGGTGCGCCGACGCCAGCGGCGTCCTGGTGTCGCTCGATGCGGAGCGGGTGGGCGCGGCGGTGAGCCGGCTCGGTGGCGGTCGCCGGCAGAAGGGCGACGCGCTCGACCTCGGCGTGGGCGCCGTCATGCGCGCCAAGGTGGGCGACGCCGTGCGCGCCGGCGATCCGCTGGTCACGCTGCACCACCGCGGCGGCCGGGGGCTCGAGGAGGCGCTGGCGACGCTGGCGGGGGCGGCGTCGATCGGCGAGCGCGGCGAGCGGCGGCCGCTCGTCCTCGAGGTCGTGCGCTGACGTGGATGCCGCGGACGCCGGCCGCATCGCAGGCGGCGTGTCAACTCAGAAGTAGGTGTTACCGGGGGTGGGGTGGTTCGCTCAGAAGTGGTTGTTACCGAAGGGGGCGCTCAGTCGGCGGCTTCCG
>JAHYJQ010000043.1 GCA_019429025.1 Trueperaceae bacterium
GCAGGGCGGCGGGGGGCCCGGCCGCGGCGGCCCGCGCCCGCCAGGCGGCGGGCGCGAGCTGCAGGCCGAGGACGACGAGGCCGTAGGCGGCGGCGAAGCGGGCGGCGGCGAGGAGCCAGGCGGGCGCGGCCAGCAGCTCGGAGAAGGCGGCCACCAGCGTCCCGCCGAGCAGCAGCGCCAGCGCGGGGCGGCCGAGTCGCTCGTCGACGCGGGCGCCGGCCTCCGCGAGCAGCAGGCCGATGGCGCCGAGCGCGAACCAGCCATTGGAGAAGAGGCTCAGGTAGAGATGCACGAGCCGGTCCATCAGCGTGCCCGACGCGACCGGCGAGAACGCGGCGGCCGCCAGGCCCCAGGCTCCCGTCGTGGCGACCAGCATGGTGAGGATGGCGGCGTCGAGCGTCAGCAGCGTGAGGTCGCGCCGCAGCTGCCAGGTCGCCGCCGCGTAGCTCGCGGCCCAGGCGGTCCAGGCGAGGATGGCGAGCGTCGACGCGATCATCGACAGCGGGAGGCGCAGGCCGGCGACGTCGGTCGGCTGGTAGCCGCTGAGCAGGAAGGGCACGAACGACAGGACGCCGGCGGCGAGCGAGGCCCACAGCGCGGCGTGGAACGCGCGTGGCAGCGGCCGCGCCGTTCGCCGCGCGACGACCGAGCCGATCAGCGCGAAGAGCGCCGGCGTGGCCCAGCCGAAGTACATGAGGTGCGTGTGCGCGAAGCGCACGTTGACGTGCTGCCAGCCGTACGGGAGCCCGTGGATCATGCCGAAGCGCATGAGCGTGCCGGCCGCCGCGGCGAGCACGAAGCAGGCGATGGCGGCGACGAAGGCGCGGCGCAGGGGGGTCTCGTCGGGTGGGCTCGGCGGGTCCTGGCGCATCGGCTCCTCCGCGGCCGGCGTCCCCGCGGGGGCGCGCCGACCGTACTCGGATGAAGATATCGCAGTTCATGGACGCGGCGCGGGGACGTTCGTCGGGGTTGGGGCACGTCAGCGTTCGGAGGCCGGTGCGGGGGGCGGTCGATCAGAACGATCGACCGCCCCATGCCCGCTGGTGCAGCCTCGAGGTGGCGTGCGGTGGGCGAGCGAGTGACCTACCCCGTCACCGCTCCGCGGACCACGGGTAGGGCGTCCGGGCGGCGCCCTGGTAGAAGGTGCCGCTGAAGCGCAGGGTCACCCCGTCGCGTTCGAGTTCGCCGACGTACTCCTGGGTCAACGAGCCGAGCGGCCGCGTGAAGCGGACGTTGTGGCCATCGAAGCTCACGGCGTCGAGCGGCTCCGCGCGGCCGATGTCGAGGGTGCCCCGCCAACCCGTGGCGTCCCCTTCGAAGGTCAGCGTGCCTCGGTGCCCGTTGGCGTTGACCCGCCAGGTGCCCGCCAGGGGAACGGCGGTCGGCGTGGCGCGGACGACGTCTGTGCCCCACAGGCAGCCGGATGGGCTGCAGTCGGCCGGGCAGAAGAGGGTGGCGCTGGCGCCGGTGGCCAGGTCCGCGACGGGTGCACGGTGGGCCAGCTGGTCGCACGGGACGCTGACCGCTGCCGCAGCCGGTGCGGACGACGCGCGCACCTCGAACGGGCGGCTCGTCGCGAGCCGGGTGTAGCCGTCGTTCTCGAGCAGGCGGAACTCGTAGCGGCCGGGTTCGTCCGGCGCATCGAACGCGAGCTGGCCGGCCCGTTGGCCCTCGGTGTACGCCCACGTCACGTACGCCTGGTCGGTCGCCCCCTCGCGGAAGAGCCCCACCCAATCGCGGGCGTACCCGGGCGCGCCCGCGAAGTCGACCCGCATGGGCTCACCGGGTGCGACGGCGGCGACCCCGATCGAGACGGAGGGCGCCGCGGACCCGGGGCCGACCGCGCCCGCGCCGCTGCCCGGGCGCGGTGCCGCCTCGCGACCCTGCGTGGTGCTCACCGTGAGCTCGTAGCGGAGGGGCTGCCACAGGAGGTTCATGACGTGGATCTCGTACCGCCCGGGGCGCGGTGCGTCGATCGTGTACGACGGGTTGGGATCGGAGCTGATGTCGTAGTGCAGCTCGGTCTCCTCGAAGCCGTAGTACACCGCCAGGTCGGCATCGTCGCCGCCCGCCTGGACGAGGACGCGGAACCCGGCGACGCCGGCGGGGAGGTCGAGGACGTAGACGTGGTGGATCTCCTCGGTCGGGATCACCCCGCTCCGAACGCTGTCGAGCTGGATGTCGAAGTAGGTCTGAGCGTGGGCCACGATCGCGAGCGTGGCGATCGCCGTGCGCGTCACTCCGTTCTCTCCCAACGGTGATCGGTCCTCGTCCGATGGCGCGCGGTCCCCTCGATCGTCTCCCGCGGTGCCTCGCGCCGGATCTCACGAGGATGACAAACGTGGTCTCGGCCGGCCTTCTAACGGATTCTTCACGGGTCTTGCCTCGACAACGGCTCGCGCACGGCGTCACGGCGCCATGCGGGCCGTCGCGCGTCCTCGCGATCGTGGGAAGGCCTGCCTGCCGCTGCGGGATCCGCGCGGCGACCTGAAGCACCGAACGCGCCGACGCTGACGCGGGCGATGCGCGCCGGGCGGTACGCTGAAAAACGGATGAACTTCACCGCATCGCTCCCGTTCCCGTTCCCGTTCCCGTTCCCGTCGCCCGGCACGCGACCCGCGTGACCCGCCGGCGTCGCCTCTGGCTCGTTGGCGCCGTGGTGCTCGTCGTGCTCGTCGCCGCCGTGGCCGTGTGGCAAGCCCGCCGCCCCGCCCCGGCCGTCGCGACCGTCGTGGAGCCGCTGGCCCGGGGCCCCTTCGTCCGGGAGGTCACCGGCACCGGCGTGGTCGAGGCTGCGCGCGAGCGCGCGCTCGCCTTCGAAGGGGGCGGCAGCGTGGCCGAGGTACGGGTCGTGGAGGGCGTCACGGTCGAGGCCGGCGAGGTCCTGGCGCGCCTCGACGTCGCCGCCCTGGAGCGCGACGCCGAGGCGGTGCGCGCTTCGCTGGCCTCCGCCCGCGCCGACCGCGCGCGCCTCGAGCCGCAGCAGCGCGTCGACCGGCTCGAGCTCGAGTCCAGCGTCCGCCAGGCGGAGGACGCCCTGGTGCGCGCCGAGCGTGCCCGCGACGACGCGGCCCGCGAGGCGCAGCTCGCCCAGCAGCTTTTCGACGTCGGCGCGACCGCCAGCGTCGCCCTCCGCGCGGCCGAGGAGGCCCTCGACGCCGCCGAGCGCGCCCTGCAGCAGGCGCGGCTCACCGCGTCCTCCGCCCGCTCGCGGCTCACGAACCTGGATCAGCTCGCCGCCGCCCAGATCGCCGCCAGCGACGCCCAGCTGGCGCAGCTCGAGATCAACCTGCGCAACCTCGAGGCGCGGCTGCAGGACGCGGTTCTGGTGGCGCCGTTCGCCGGCGTCGTCACCGTCGTGAGCGTGCGCTCGGGCGACCGGGTGGGGACGCAGCCCGTGATCTCCGTGGTCGACACCGACGAGTTGCAGGTGCGCGGGCGCTTCGACGAGAACCGCGCCGTCGAGCTGTTCGTCGGTCAGAGCGCGGCCATCGTCCCCGACGCCGACGCCAGCGTCAGGCTGGCGGCCAGCCTGGACCGGATCAGCCCCGTCGCGCAGCGGGACGGGGCCGGCGCCCAAGTGAGCGCGGTGCTCACCTTCGACGAGCCGCCGGGGGCCACGGTGCGGCCCGGGTACACGGTCACCGTGCGCGTGCGGGTGCGCGAGATCGCCGACGCGCTCCTCGTGCCCCTCGAGGCGATCAGCGGGAGCGGCGAGGCGAGCTACGTCGTGCGCGTCCTCGCCGACGACGGCGTCGGCACCGCCGAGCACGTGCCGGTCGAGGTGCTGGAGCGCAACCCCACGGTCGCCGCCGTGCGTGTCGGGCCGGTCGCCGAGGGCACGGCGGGCGCTGGGCTGCGCGCGGGCGACCTCGTCGCCGTCGTCGACGTCGACGCGATCGCCGACGGGGACCGGGTGTCGTTCGCGGCGCCCGACCGCGGGGGGGCAGGGCTTGGCGACTGACGCCGTCATCGTCGCGCGCGGCCTGCGCAAGGTGTACGTCTTGGGCGGCGGCGTCGAGGTGCACGCGCTGCGCGGCCTCGACCTCGAGGTCGGGCGCGGCGAGTACGCCGCCATCATGGGACCCTCGGGCTCCGGTAAGAGCACCCTGCTGCAGATCCTCGGCTGCCTCGACGTGCCGACCGAGGGCTCCTACCGCCTCGCCGGCGACGAGGTCGCCGATCTCGACGAGGCCGCCCTCGCCGGCATCCGCAACCGCCGCATCGGCTTCGTGTTCCAGTCGTACAACCTGCTGCCCCGCGCCACGGCGGTCGACAACGTCGCCCTGCCGCTGCTGTACCGCGGCGTGCCGCCGCGCGAGCGGCGTGCGCGGGCGCTCGACGCGCTCGAGCGCGTGGGCCTCGCCGACCGCGTGCACCACCGCCCCAACGAGCTCTCCGGCGGCCAGCGCCAGCGGGTGGCCATCGCCCGGGCGCTGACCACCGAGCCCGACATCCTGCTCGCCGACGAGCCGACCGGCAACCTCGACAGCACGACGGGCCAGGAGGTCCTGGCGCTGTTCGATGCGCTGCACCGCGAGGGGCGCACCATCCTCATCGTCACCCACGAGCAGGACGTGGCCGAGCACTGCGAGCGCATCATCCGCATCTTCGACGGTCAGGTGGCCTCGTCCGAGGCGGTCACCGCCCGCCGGCAACCCGGGAACGGGGTGCCGGGGTGCTGATCGAGAACGTCAAGACCGCGCTCGAGGCGCTGGTCGACAACCGCCTGCGCACGCTGCTGACGCTCCTCGGCGTGGTCATCGGGGTGTTCGCGGTGACCACCACCGTCAGCCTGGGCCAGATCGCCACCGCCGGCATCACCGGCGAGATCCAGGCGTTCGGCGCGCAGTCGCTGTTCGTCATCCGCAACGGCGACCACCCCGAGGGCGTCCCGTTCAGCGACGCCGACATCGAGGCCCTCGGCCGCCTGCCGATCGAGATCCTGCGGCAGCTGAGCACCCGCGTGTGGGCGACGGCCGGCGACGAGCGGGTGCGCCTCAACGTGGTCGGCACCACCGCCAACGCCCCCCGCATCGACCGCTCGATCGAGCTCGATCGCGGGCGCTTCTTCGACGAGCGCGACGAGCAGGCCGCGTCGCAGGTCATCGTGCTCTCGGCCGATGCGGCCGACGAGTTCTTCGGCAGCGGTCCGGCGCTCGGGCGCGAGCTCATGCTCGAGACCAGCGGCGGCAACCGCAGCTTCTACACCGTCATCGGCGTGAAGAAGCGCGTGGGCGGCGCGCTCGGCGCGTTCGCCAACGACGTCAGCGGCGACGTCCCGCTCGAGAGCCTCTACCGCGACGTGCCCGGCGTGCCGCGCGACCGCTACGACTTCCTGCCCATCACGATCGCCCTCGACCGCGACGCCGAGGCCATCGAGCGGCAGGTGCGCGCGATCCTCGATCGCCGCCGGCACCCGGACAGCTACCAGGTCCAGTCGATCGAGGGGGCGCTGTCGCTGTTCAACACCATCACCGTGATCCTGCAGGCGCTGCTCGGCGGCATCGGCGCCATCAGCCTCGTGGTCGGCGGGATCGGCATCCTGAACATCATGCTGGTCAGCGTCACCGAGCGGACCCGCGAGATCGGCCTGCGCAAGGCGCTGGGGGCGCAGCCGCGCACGATCCTGCAGCAGTTCCTCATCGAGGCGGTCGTGCTCACCGTCATCGGCGGCGTGCTGGGCGTGCTGCTCTCGATCGCGGTGCTGTGGACGGTGGTCGCGCTGGTGCCCTTCCTCGACGTCTTCGTGCTCGACCCGTGGATCATCGCGCTGGCGCTGTTCGTCTCGGTCGCCACCGGCGTGGCCTTCGGCGTGTGGCCGGCGCGGCGCGCGGCGGCGCTGTCGCCGATCGAGGCGTTGCGGTACGAGTGAGGTGGGGCTGGGCTGCGCTGTGAACGGAAGACCGCCCCCCGACGTCGTGCGCGTGGGGCGGTCCCTCGGGTCCCTGGCGGAGAGGGTGGGATTCGAACCCACGAAACGGAGTGACCCGTTTACCCGCTTTCCAGGCGAGCTCCTTCAACCACTCGGACACCTCTCCGGGCGTCTGGCGGTCGGCAGTCTAGCACGGCCGCGGCCCACGCGGGCGTGCCCGAGGGCGGGGAGGGTGAGGGCGCCGCGGCTTGGTCGGCCACGGCACGCTGGATTCTCGCGCCATCCCTATCATGGTGCTCAGGTTTCGAACCCACCCCAGGAGGCCCCATGCTGCGCGACCGCATCGTGAACCTGACCGACCCCGCCGACGTCGAGGCGTTCTTCACCGACCACCCCACCAGCGTCATCTTCAAGGCCGGCACCTGCCACAAGACGATGCAGGGCTTCGGCTTCCTGCAGGAGCAGCTCGAGGCGCGCGACGACCTCATGGTCGGGCTCATCCGCGTGGTCGAATCGCGGGCGGCCTCGAACCTCGTGGCAGAGCGCACGGGGATCGTCCACCAGTCGCCGCAGGTCATCCTCTTCCGCGACGGCGACGCCGTGTTCGACGTCGACAACTGGGCGATCACGCCCGACGCGCTCGCCGCCGGCTTCACGCAGCTCCCCGCCGGCGAGGCGGCCGCGACCGCCGGCGTGGCGGCGGGCAGCAACCTGCAGCCCTACCTCGACGTCCTCGACCAGTTCCTCGCCGGGGTCATCTCGGAGCGGCAGTTCGAGCACGTCTACACGACGACGTTCCGCGGCGACGCCTCGCTGCGCTCGCGTGAGGAGGTCGAGGTGCTGGGTTCGATCTTCGGGGACGTCGACCGCCACGTGACGATGCACATGATGATGGCCGGCAAGGGGCACGACGAGGCGCTGCGCGCCCGCGCCGAGGCCGCCTACGGCCGCCTGCAGGAGATCGCCTCGGCCGTCACGGCCTGAGCGGACGCCCTAGCGATCGCGGCGCCGGCCCTCCCGAGGGGCCGGCGCCGCTCCATGGGGCATCCGGTGACGGCCGTGCGCCCGGCCGTGCGCCCGGCCCCGCGACTGGCGCCGCGCCTCAGCGATCGTCGCGCTCGGCGCGCAAGAACTCCTCGAAGGGGTCTTCCGACTTGGGGTGGTCCGGGGACCGCACGCGGTCCTGGGACCGCACGCGGTCCGGGGGCCGGACGCGCGCGCCGCGGACCTCGTCGTTCGAGACGTTGGGCGCCCGTTGGGCCCCGCGGCCCGCGGCCGGCCGCTCGGGCGGATCCAGCGGTCGGCGCCGCGGCACGAGTAGCGACCAGATCAGCAGCGCCAGCACCACGATGCCGCCGAAGGCGATGAGCGTGAGGGCGGTGAGCGGCGACATCGACGCATCGTACCCGCTCCTACACGCCACGCCGCGGCGGCGGTGAGGGTGAGGGACCCGCGTTGGGGGGCGCCCCGTCGATCCGGCGGCGCCGGCGTCAGCCCAACGGCCGCCGCGCCAGCTCGACGAGCGTCGCCGGGTCGGCGTTGCCGCCGCTGACGAGCACGACGGTGGGGCCGGGCCGCAGCCGCACGGGGCCCTCGCCGCGCCGCAGCGCGTGGTAGGCCGCCAACGCCAACGCGCCGGTCGGCTCCACCGTCAGGTGCGCCTCACGCAGGTACCAGGCGGCCGCGTCCAGGATGGCGTCCTCGCTGACGGCGACGAACGCGTCGACCGTCTCGCGGATGACGGCGAAGGTGTGCACCCCGAGCGCCTGCGTGCGCACGCCGTCGGCCACCGTGCGCACGACGTCCTCCGCTGGCCAGGCGACGATCTCGCCGCGCACGAACGATTCGCGCGCGTCGGCCGCCAGCTCCGGCTCGACCCCGACGATGAGCGCCTCGCAGCCGGAGGCGCGCAGCGCGCCCGCGATGCCGGCGAGCAGGCCGCCGCCGCCGACGCACACGAGCACGTTGGCGACGTCGGGGAGGTCCTCGAGGATCTCGAGCCCCACGGTGCCCTGCCCCTCGAGGATCCATGGGTGGTCGTAGGGCGGCACGACGGTGGCGCCGAGCTCGTCGGCGAGGCGGGCGGCGGTCTCCTCGCGGGCGGCCTTGGCGTTGTCGCAGCGCTCGACGCGCGCGCCCCAGGCGCGCGTGCGGGCGACCTTCACCTCGGGCGCGCCGTGGGGGATGACGATGGCGGCGGGCACGCCGTGGTCGGCGGCGGCGCATGCGAGGCCCTGCGCGTGGTTACCGCTGGAGTGCGTGACGACCCCGCGGGCGCGGACCTCCGGTTCGAGGCGCGCGAGGAAGTTCGTCGCGCCGCGCAGCTTGAACGAACCCGTGCGCTGCAGGTTCTCCGCCTTGGCGTACACGGGGTCGCCGCCGGCCAGCGGGAGGCGCACGAGCGGCGTGCGGAACACGAACGGGGCGAGGCGGTCGGCGGCGGCCCGGAAGTCGGCGGCGGTCGGGAGCGGCATGGCCCGGTCTACCACGCCGGCGATCCCCGCGGCGGCGCCCGCGCCCGCCTCGGAACCCGCGCGGAGGCCCGTGTGGACGCCGCCATCGGGGGCGACGGCGACGGCAGCCCGACGGTGTCCCAGGTCCAGGAACGAGGCCGCGACCGTGGTACAACATCGCGAACCGAGGCCCGGACCCGCGCCGGGCCGCGACACCCTAGCCGCGATCCCCGAGGGCCCCGTCGTGAAGACGCAGGGTCCACGGCGCGAGGAACCCATGGACGACGTCCCCCAACTGCCGCACGCCGCCAGCCTCGTTTTCGTCGAGGAGCTGCACCTCGCGTACCAAGAGGACCCCGCGTCCGTGCCGCCCGAATGGCGGGCGTACTTCGCCGGTTGGGACGGCGAACTCGGGTCGCAGCGAGCGCGGTCCGGCCCGTCCTTCCGCCGCGGGTCGCTGTTCGACCCGCCGGGTCGTTTCGTCGGCGGAGCCACGGCGGGCGCCGATCAGGGCGTCACGGTCTCGCCCGAGGGCATTCCCGCCGGCGGTCCCTCCGAGGCCGAGCTGCACCAGCGCCTCGACCGCCTGATCCGCAACTTCCGCGTCCGCGGCCACCGCGTCGCCGAACTCAACCCGCTGGGGCGCGAGCCCTTCGAGGTCGCCGAGATCGACCCCGCGTTCTACGGCTTCACCGAGGCGGACACGGACCGGCCCGTGCTCCCGACGACCTTCCACGGCGCCAAGACCGTCGGCGAGGTCATCGAGGGCCTGCGCGCCACCTACACGCGCTCGATCGGCGCGCAGTTCATGCACATCGACGACCTCAAGGTGCGCATGTGGCTGCAGCACCGGATGGAGCGCACCCGCAACCGGGTCGAGCTGTCGCGCGAGACCCAGCTGCGCATCCTGACGAAGCTCACCGACGCGGTGATCTTCGAGGAGTTCGTGCAGAAGAAGTTCGTCGGGGCGAAGAGCTTCTCGCTCGAGGGCAGCGAGAGCCTGGTGCCGCTCATCGACCTGGCGCTCGAGAAGGCCGGTGCGCAGGGCGTGCGCGAGGTCGTCCTCGGCATGGCCCACCGCGGGCGCCTGAACGTGCTCGCCAACGTCATGGGCAAGAGCCCGCGCACGATCTTCCGCGAGTTCGAGGACAAGGACCCGGAGATGAACCGGGGCCGCGGCGACGTCAAGTACCACCTCGGCTACTCCAGCGACTGGGAGACGCAGGCCGGGCAGAAGATCCACCTGTCGCTGGCGTTCAACCCGTCGCACCTCGAGTTCGTCAACGCCGTCGCGATGGGCCGCGTGCGGGCGAAGCAGGACCGCTTCGGCGACGCGGAGCGCACCCAGGGGCTGGGCATCATCATCCACGGCGACGCCGCCTTCATCGGCGAGGGCATCGTCCAGGAGACGCTCAACATGTCGCGCCTCGAGGGCTACCGCATCGGCGGCGTGCTGCACATCATCATCAACAACCAGGTCGGGTTCACCACCACGGCCGAGCAGGGGCGTTCGACGACCTACGCCAGCGACGTCGCCAAGATGCTGCAGAGCCCGATCTTCCACGTCAACGGCGAGGACCCCGAGGCCGTCGCGCAGGTGATGGAGGTGGCGATGGACTTCCGCCGCACCTTCCAGCGCGACGTCGTCATCGACATGTACGCCTACCGCCGCTTCGGCCACAACGAGGGCGACGAGCCGGCGTTCACGCAGCCGATGATGTACGCGGAGATCCGGCGCCGGCCGAACGTCCGCGAGGCCTACCTCGAGCGCCTGCTGGCGCTCGGCGGCGTCACGCGCGAGGAGGCCGACCACATCGCCGAGGCACGCCGCGAGCAACTCGAGCAGGAGCTCTCGGTCGCCCGCACCGCCGAGTTCAAGCCGGTCTACAGCGCCTTCGAGGGCCTGTGGCAGACGTTCTTGGGCGGTGACGACGGCGACGTCCCCGACGTCGTCACGGGCATCGACCGCGGCGAGGCCGCGCGCATGCTGCGGACCGTCGCCACCGTGCCCGCGGGCTTCACGCCCAACCCCAAGCTCACGCGCTTCCTGCGCGGCCGCGCGGAGATGGCCGAGGGCGAGCGCCCGCTCGACTGGGCGGCCGGCGAGGCGCTGGGGATCGGCTCGTTGATCGCGGAGGGCGTGCGCGTTCGCCTCACCGGCCAGGACAGCGAGCGCGGCACCTTCAGCCAACGCCACACCGTCATGCACGACCTCCACACCGGCGCCAAGCACCGCGTGTTCGACGCGCTGGCCGCCCGCGGCGGCGTGTTCGACGTGCACAACAGCCCGCTCTCCGAGAACGGTGTGCTCGGCTTCGAGTACGGTTACTCGCTCGACTGGCCCGAGGGGTTGGTCATGTGGGAGGCGCAGTTCGGCGACTTCGTCAACACCGCGCAGGTGGTCATCGACCAGTTCATCGCCTCCGGCGAGGACAAGTGGCGCCGGCTCTCCGGCCTCGTGCTGCTGCTGCCGCACGGCTTCGAGGGCGCGGGCCCCGAGCACTCCAGCGCCCGCCTCGAGCGCTTCCTCACGCTCTGCGCCGAGGACAACATGCAGGTCGTCTACCCCAGCACGCCCGCGCAGCTGTTCCACCTGCTGCGCCGGCAGGTGCTGCGTCCATGGCGCAAGCCACTCGTCGTCATGACGCCCAAGAGCCTGCTGCGCCACCCCCAGGCGGTCTCCCCGCTGGAGGACTTCGCCACAGGCACCGCCTTCCGGCACGTCATCGCCGACGACCACGTCGATCCGGCGGTGGCCTCCCGCGTCCTGCTGTGCAGCGGCAAGGTCTTCTACGACCTGCTGGCCGCCCGCGAGGAGCAGGGGCGCGACGACGTGGCGATCGTGCGCCTCGAGCAGCTCTACCCGCTGCGGCAGCAAGAGGTCGACGCCGCGCTGGCGCCGTATGCGGCCGGCGTACCGGTCGTCTGGGTCCAGGAGGAGCCGGAGAACATGGGCGCCTGGCGCTACCTGCGGGTCCTCTGGGGATCCGAGGTCGCAGGGCGGCCCTTCTCGGGCGTCACCCGGCCCGCCTCGGCCAGCCCGGCCACCGGCTCGGGGAGCAGCCACCGCATCGAACAGGCCGAGCTGCTGCGCGAGGCCCTGGGCGAGGTGCCCGCCGGCCGTGCCCCCGTTCTCGAGGGGCGGAGCACGTGAGCCGTTGCAACGAACCCACGCCGGTGGCGCGCACCGGCCGCGAGGAGCGTGACCATGCCCGTTGACGTGACCGTGCCCAGCGTCGGTGAGTCGATCACCGAGGTGTTCGTCGGCGCCTGGCTCAAGCAGCCGGGCGACGCCGTGAAGCGCGACGACCCGCTCGTCGAGCTCGAGACCGACAAGGCCACCGTCGAGGTGCCGTCGCCGGTGGATGGCGTGCTCGCGGAGCAGCTCTTCGCCGTCGGCGATGCGGCCCAGGTGGGGGACGTCATCGCGCGGGTCGATGCTGCGGACACCGGGGCGTCGGCGGGCGACGCGGCCGCGACCGAGAAGTCCCCGCCGGCGGCGAGCGAGTCTACGGCGGCGGGGTCCGAACCTGCGGCTTCCGAGCCCGCGGCGGCCGCGCCGACCGACGCCGGCGACGCCAAGGTCATGCCCGCCGCCCAGCGCGCGCTGGACGAGGCCGGCATGAAGGCCGGCGACGTCGCGCCGACCGGTCCGGGCGGCCGCGTGCTCAAGGAGGACGTGGCGCGCGCCGTCGAGGCCAAGGCGACCGCCGCGCCGGCCCAGGCCGCGGCGCCGACCCCTGCCGCCAAGCCCGCCGCGGCGCCCACCACCGGCGGCGACCGCGAAGAGGAAGTCGTGCCGATGTCGCCGCTGCGCCGCAAGGTGGCCGAGCGGCTGGTGCAGGCGCAGCAGACCGCGGCGCTGCTCACGACCTTCAACGAGATCGACATGAGCGCCGTGATGGCGCTGCGCTCGGAGCACAAGGACGCCTTCGAGAAGCGCCACGGCGTGCGCCTCGGCTTCATGAGCTTCTTCGTCAGGGCGACGATCGAGGCGCTGCGCGAGTTCCCGCAACTCAACGCCGAGATCCGCGAGCAGTCGATCGTCTACAAGAACTACTACGACATCGGCGTCGCCGTCTCGACCCCCAAGGGCCTCATGGTGCCCGTGCTGCGCGACGCGCAGCGGCTGTCGTTCGCGCAGATCGAGGCCGTGATCGGCGACTTCGGCAAGCGCGCCGGCGGCAACAAGATCGCGCCCGATGAGCTCCAGGGCGGCACCTTCACGATCACCAACGGCGGCGTGTTCGGCTCGCTGCTGTCGACCCCCATCGTCAACCCGCCGCAGAGCGGCGTGCTCGGCATGCACGCCATCCAGCAGCGGCCGATCGCCGTCGAGGGCCAGGTCGTCATCCGCCCGATGATGTACGTCGCGCTCACCTACGACCACCGCATCGTCGACGGCCGCGAGGCCGTGACCTTCCTGCGGCGCATCAAGGAAGGCGTGGAGCAGCCGGCGCGGATGCTGCTGGAGGTCTGAGGCTAGGACGCTTCAGCGGCCGAGCGTCGGGTCGGCGGTAGCCGCGACCGGGACGATCTCGCGTTCGAGTCGTTGCGTCCCGCTTCCGTCGAGGACCCTGACGGCGACCCGCAGACCCAGTCGATCGAGCAGCGACACGAGGCCGTCGATGGTCCACGCGTCGGGGTCACCGTCCGCGATGGCTCGGGTCTCGTCATCCTGCAGCTCGAGGTGGATCGCCCCAGCCTCGGGTTCGGCGTGTCGGTCGATGACGCCCTGGAGGGCGCCGAGTAGCGTGGACTTGATCGCGAGTTCCGCCGGATCCGCCAAGTCGAGATCGGCGAAGACGTTGCCCGTACTTCGAGTGAGGGTCTCCTCGGCAAGGTCGGTCATCATCGTCCTCCGATGCGCCTGAGCCGCGAACGAATCACGGCGATGTCCTTCGCGGGGGTGGAGATGCCGCGGTGCGAGCGCTTCTGGAACACGTGTAACACGTACACAGCGTCTGCTGGGTGTGGCGCCACGATGAGTCTGTAGGCGTTGCCATCGAAGGCGGCCGAGACCTCGAGGACGCCGTGAATCCCCTTGAGCGGTTTGCTGGACGGGGGAGAGCGACCCTGTTGGAGGGTGAAGAGTGCGTGACCGAACCGGCGGCGAACTGGGATGGGCCATGCTCGTAGGTCGTCGCGCGTGGGCCCGACCCAGAAGACGGGTTTCGGTGCATCCATACCTGGTTCTTTCACTCGCGGTGCGCAGGCGATCGACGCGATGGGCAAGTCGCCTGGTGTCTCTGGGTTCGCCTACCGGGTCGGCGCGAGCGACCCCACCAACCGCCCATTCGATCCCGGCGCCCGTGCCGGGCACCGTCGGCGGCTCGCGTTCGTGGCGCCCGCGAGAGCGAGCTACCCGCCCGCGCCCTCGAACAGGTGCAGCCAGTCGCCGTAGCCCTCGTCCGCCATGTCGGCGAGCGGCACGAAGCGCAGCGCGACGCCGTTGATGCACCAGCGCTGACCGGTGGGCGCGGGGCCGTCGTCGAAGACGTGGCCCAGGTGGGCGTCGCCGTAGCGGCTGCGCACCTCCGTGCGCACGATCCACAGCGTGCGGTCGGGCCGGGTGACGACGAACTCCGGGTCGATCGGCCGCGTGAACGAGGGCCAGCCGCTGCCCGAGTCGAACTTGTCGAGGGACGAGAAGAGCGGCTCGCCGCTGATGACGTCCACGTAGATGCCGTCGTCGTAGAGCGCGTCGTAGGGGTGGCTGAAGGCGCGCTCGGTGGCGTCCTGGCGGACGACGCGGTACGCGAGCGGGTCGAGCGTGGCGCGCAGCTCCGCGTCGCTGGGGAGCGGCCGCCACCACCCGGGCCGCGCGGCGCCGTCGCCCTCGGCGAGCGCGTAGACGGTGTCGTCGCCGTCCCACACGCGCTCGATGAACCGGATGCGGCCGGAGGCGGCGGCGTAGTAGCCGTAGCGCACGGGGTTCAGCCGGGCGTAGTCCTGGTGGTAGTCCTCGGCCAGCCAGAACGGCCCTGCGGCGGCGATCGTCGTGGCGATCGGGCGGTCGAACTTGCCGCTGGCGTCGAGCGCGGCGCGCGATGCGCGCGCGAGGCGCTCCTGCTCGCCGTCGACGGGGTAGATCGCCGAGGTGTAGGCGTGGCCGCGGTCGACGAAGGCGCCGCCGGGATCGCTCGGGTCGTGCATGCGCCAGAAGGCGTCGAGCAGCTGCTGGTAGCTGACGGCCGCCGGGTCGAACAGGACCTCGACCGTCTCGCGGTGGCCGGTGCCGCCGCGCACGACCTGCTCGTAGCTGGGGCGCAGGGCGTCGCCGCCCATGAAGCCGGAGCGCACGTCGAGCACGCCGGGGACCTTCTCGAAGCGCGACTCGGTGCACCAGAAGCAGCCGGCCGAGAAGTAGGCGACAGCCTGGCCGGGGGCGGGAGCGACGCCGTCGCCGGCGGTCTCGGGCGGCGTCGTGGTGGCCGTCGGCGGTTGGGTCTCGCCTTGGGCGCGGGTCACGGCGGTCGGGCCCCACGTCACCCAGGCGAGCGTCGCGGCGGAGACGAACAGGGCGGCGAGCAGCGTGCGGGACATGCCCCCCAGCATGCGCCGCGGGCCCCAGGCCGGACCGTGCGCCAGCCGACCGAGTAGCGCGGCGGGATGGATGCGGGCGCCGTCGCCCGGCGACGGACGCGACGGCCCAGGCCAAGCCCCCCGCGGTACCATGCCGCCGGAGGAACCATGGCCGAGTTCGACGTCGTCATCATCGGGGCGGGTCCGGGCGGCTACGTCGCCGCGATTCGCGCCGCACAGTTGGGCCTCACCGTCGCCTGCGTGGAGCGCGAGGCCGCCCTGGGCGGCACCTGCGTCCGCATCGGCTGCATCCCGAGCAAGGCGCTGCTCGAGTCGAGCGAGCGTTACTTGGAGGCGAAGTCGCATCTCGCCGATCACGGCATCAAGGTCGGCGCCGTCGAGCTCGACCTCGCCGCCATGCACGCCCGCAAGGACGCCGTCGTCAAGGCGAACACCGACGGCGTGGCGTACCTGTTCAAGAAGCACAAGATCGAGCGCGTCCACGGCACGGGGCGGCTCGCCGGAGCCGGCGAGGTCGTCGTCGAGACGGCCGACGGCGAGCGCCGCCTGCAGGCGAAGCACGTGGTCCTGGCGACCGGCAGCCGCGTGGCCGAGCTGCGCGGCGTCGAGGTCGACGGCGACCGCATCGGCACGAGTACCGAGGCGCTCGCCTGGGACGAGGTCCCCGAGCACCTGGTGGTCATCGGCGCCGGCGTGATCGGCCTCGAGCTCGGCAGCGTGTGGGGCCGGCTGGGCGCCAAGGTCACCGTGCTGGAGTACCTCGACCGCATCCTGCCGGGCATGGACGCCGAGATCGCCAAGGAGGCCCGCAAGGTCTTCACCAAGCAGGGGATGGACATCCGCACCGGCGTCCGGGTGACCGGTGCCGTCGTCAAGGGCGAGAAGGTCACGCTCTCCGTCGAGGGGGCCGACGACGTCGTCGCCGATCGGGTGCTGGTCGCCACCGGCCGCAAGCCGAACGGCGAGGGGCTGGGCCTCGAGGAGGCCGGCGTGCAGGTCGACGGGCAGGGCCGGGTGGTGGTCGACGAGCGCTTCGCGACCAGCGCCGAGGGCGTGTACGCGATCGGCGACCTCATCCACGGCCCCATGCTGGCGCAC
>JAHYJQ010000044.1 GCA_019429025.1 Trueperaceae bacterium
CAAGTCGTACTTCGATCCGGCGGCGCTCGACGCGCTCGAGGGCGAGGAGCCGGTCGCCTAGCCGGTCGCCCAAGCGGCCCGCTAGGCCCGCACTCAGCCGGGCGCGTCGGCGGCGGCCGGGGGGAGACCCGCCGGCGCGCCGGTCGCGACGCCCGCCGACCCGGCCTGGGCGTCGTCCGCGGCGGGCGCGATCGGCGCCCCGCGCCGCTCGAACCAGGCGGCCCGCGCGATCGTCATGTGCACGTCGACGCGGCCGCGCTGACCCGTCTGGCGCTGCCGCTCGACGAAGCCCACCTTGCGGAACGCGGCCTGGGCGCGCTCGTTGTCGCCGAAGGTGTGCAGCCGCACCCGCTCCAGCCCCAGCTGCTCGAAGGCGTAGGCGAGCAGCGCGCGCATGGCGTCGCCGCCGTAGCCGCGGCTCCAGTGGCTGCGCTCGCCGATGATGATGCCGAGCGTCGCCTCGCTGCCGCGCAGGTCGTAGAGCTCGACCGTGCCGATGTAAGCCGTGTGCTCGTCGAAGATGCCGAAGGTGCGGCGGTCGTGGCGGGCGGCGTCGGCGCGCAGCATCCGGCGCAGCAGCCACAGCGGCAGGCGCGACGGCGGGGTGCCGTTGAGGTGCGCGATCTCGGGGTCGCGGAAGTGGGCGTGCAGCCGGCGCCACGCCTGGCGGTCGAGCTCGGTGAGCGGCCGCAACTCGACGCGTCCCCAGGTGAGCCTGGGCGGCGGCTGCACGATTCCGACCGACGTGGCCGTCATGGCGACCAGTGTACGCTGCCGTGCGGGTCCGCCCTGGAGGTCATCGAACGCATGCAGAACGATCCCGTCAGCGCCTACGCAGAACCGTTCGGCCGCCTGCGCGACGCCGTGGCCCAGGTGATCCTCGGTCAGCGGACGCTGGTCGAGGACCTGCTGGTGGCGGCGCTGGCGCGCGGCCACGTGCTCGTGGAGGGCGCGCCGGGCCTCGGCAAGACGCGCCTGGTGCGCGCCTTCGCCGACGCCACCGCGCTCACCTTCGGGCGCGTGCAGTTCACGCCCGACCTCATGCCCGCCGACGTCACCGGCAGCACCGTCTTCGTCGAGGAGGCGCGCGAGCGCCGCTTCGAGTTCCAGGCCGGACCGGTCTTCCACAACGTCCTGCTCGCCGACGAGATCAACCGCGCCACCCCCAAGACGCAGTCCGCGCTGCTCGAGGCGATGCAGGAGCGGGCCGTGACGGTCGCCGGCGTGCGCCACGAGCTGCCCGATCCGTTCGTCGTGCTCGCCACCCAGAACCCGATCGAGATGGAGGGCACCTACCCGCTGCCCGAGGCGCAGCTCGACCGCTTCCTGTTCAAGGTGCTGGTGCCGCGGCCCGACGCCGACACGCTCCGGCGGGTGCTCGTCGCCACCACCGGGGAGGAGGCCGAGCCGCCGCGCGACGTGGTCTCGCGCGAGACCTTCCTCGACATGCAGGCCACGCTGCGCGCCGTGCCGGTCGCCGGCAGCGCGCTCGATTGGGTCGTGAAGCTGGTCGAGGCGACCCACGAGCACCCCATGGTGCGCCTCGGCGCCAGCCCGCGTGGCGGGCAGGCGATGGTGCTGGCGGCCAAGGGTTACGCGTTGGCGGCCGGGCGGCCGCACGTCGAGTTCGAGGACCTGCGGCGCGCGGCGCTGCCGGCGCTGCGGCACCGGCTGCTGCTGTCGTTCGAGGCCGAGGTCGAGGGCATCGACCCGGACCAGGTCGTCACCGAGGCCGTGGAGAGCGTCGATCCGGGCCCGCGCCGGGGCCGCGGCTGACGACGCCGGTGACGCGCGTGCCCGAAGCCCCGCTCGCCGAGGCGCGGCCGTGATCAGCGCTGCGGGGCGCCGTGCCCTGGACCGCTACGCGCTCGCGTCGCGCGACCTGAGCGCCGCGAGCGGCGACCGCACCGCCCGCGAGATCGGCAGCTCCGTCGAGTTCCAGGACTTCCGTCCGTACCAGCCCGGCGACGAGCTGCGCGCCGTCGACTGGCGCGTCTACGCCCGCAACCGGCGGCTGGTGACGCGCCTCTACCGGGCGGAGCGGACGATCGACGTGCACGTCGTGCTCGACGTCAGCCCCAGCATGGGGTTGGCCGGCAAGCTCGACTACGCGAGGATCGTCGCCGAGCTCGTCAGCTACGTCGGGCAGCGCGACGCCATCACCCGCGTCCACACGACGGCCGGCGCCGCCAGCCCGGTGGCGCAGGGCCGCGTCGGCCTGGCCCGCGCCTGGGGGCTGCTCGAGGAGGCGGTGCCGGTGGCGGGGGGCCCCGGACCCGTCGAGGGCGTGCGCAGCTTCGCGCTCGCCCTCCCCAAGGTGCGCGGCGCGGCGCTGGCCGTGGTGATCTCCGACCTGTTCGATCCCCAGCCATGGCGACCGGCCCTCGTCGCCCTGCGGGCGCGTGGGCTCGACGCGGCGTTCCTTCAGGTCGTCTCCGACGACGACCTGCACCCGCCGGAGGGCCGCTTCGAGGTGGTCGACGTCGAGAGCGACGAGCGGCGGACGGTCGGCCCCGAGGAGGTGCGCGCCTACCGCGCCGCCGTGCAGGCGTTCCTCCGGCGGACCCGGTCCGCCCTGGCGCAGGCAGGGGTCGGCCACGTGCTGTTGCGCGTTCCCACGAACGTCGGCGCGCTGGCGCCGGCCGCCGGCCGGGGCGGGGAGGGGGGTGCCCGGCGGTCGGCGGCCGGCGCCCGTGCGGCGCGAACGCCGGCGAGCGCGGCCGACGCGGAGCGCAGCGCGCTGGCCGCCCTGCGGCGCGCGCGGGTGCTGGTGCCGCGGTGAGCACCCCGGCCGCTGCGGGCCCGCGCGTCATCGGCAGCCGCCTGCCAAGCGGCGAGATGATCCTGCGCGAGGTGGGACGCGGCGCCTCCGCCCGGGTCTACCTCGTGTCCGACGGCGAATCCGTCGGCGCGCTGAAGCTGCTGCCGCCGGGGAGCGAACCGCGCGCCGACCACGAGTTCCGCATCGCGGCGGGGTTCCGCCACCCGAACGTCGGGCGCGTCGACGCTCGTCTCGACGTCGCGGGGTGGCCCGGCGTGCGGATGCCGCTGGTCTGGGGGCGGCGGTGGGCCGTGGGTGGGGGTCCGCGCGTGCCCCGCGGTCCCCGCGCTGCGCGTGGGCCCCACGCTGCGGGTGGGACCCACGATGCGTGGGGGCCCCGCGACGCGTGGGGGTCGCGCGACGCCGCGAGCCCGCGGGATCCGTGGGAGCCGGCCCGCGGGCGCGACCTCGCCACCTTCGCCCAGTTGCTCGCGGCGCTCGCCTACCTGCACGACCGTGGCGTGGTCCACCGCGACGTGAAGCCGGAGAACGTGCTCGTCGATGGGGCCGGCCGGGTCACGCTGATCGACTTCGACCTCGCGATGCGCATCGACGACCGGGCGGGCGCCCCGCGGGCCGCCGGCACCCTGGCGTACCTCAGCCCCGAGCAGGCGCGCGGCGAGCCCGCGACACCGGCGTCCGACCTCTACGCGGCCGGCGTCCTGCTGTACGCGGCGCTCGTGGGCGAGGTGCCGCGTGCCGCGGCGCTCGGAGCGCTGTTGGCCGGGCACCGCGCGGCGTTCTGGGGCGCGGCCGACGCGGCGCGGCCCGCGAGTCTCGACCCGGCCCTGGCGCCCGCCGACGACCTCGTGGCGCGCCTCCTGGCGCCGGACCCGGCGCAGCGCTTCGCGCGCGCCGCCGACGCGCTGCGGGCGGTGGCGGAGCTCCGGCGCGAGTGGGGCGAGGACGACCTGGCGCCAATGTAGGATGGCGCGATGAGCGAACGCCTCGCGGTCGCGGCCTTCGCCCTCGTGACCCTCGTCGCGTTGTGGGTCGCCCCGTGGGCGGCCTTCAGCCGCGAGACTGGGTCGCGGGCGGCCGTCATCCTGCTCCCCGACCGGGTGATCGACTTCACCGGCCGGACCGATCCCATCAGCGTGCCCGGTCAGGGCGCGGTGTTGTGGCTCTCCGTCGCGGGTCTCGTGGTCGTCGCGGGTGGGGCCGCGCTGTCCGGGCGGGCTCGGCACGTCGCGTGGCTCGCGGCCGGCGCCCTCCTCATCGGCACCGCCACGTGGGGCCTGGCCCAGTTCGACGCCGCGGTCGAGGCGCGGCGGGCCGTGGCCTTCCAGGAGGCGATCGCGCCGAACATCGCCGACCCGCGCCCGAACCAGGACGCGGAGCGCCTCAGGCAGTTGTCCGAGGAGGCCCTGGAGCGCCCGGTCACCGTCAGCGTCGAGCTGGCGCGCGAGGCCGGCGTGGTCGTGCGGCGCCTGCCCTACGGGGGCTCCGCCCCCGGCTTCGCCGCCTTCCTCACCCTGGTCGTCGGCGCGGCCGCCCTGCTCTTCGGCCTCCGCGTGTGGCCGCGCGCGGGCCGCGTGCTCGACCGCGTGCTCACCGCGGTCGCGATCCCCGCCGTGTCGATCGCGCTGGCGCTGCTCGCCGCGGCCGTCGTCATCCTGCTGCTGCAGCCGACGCCGGTGGGCCGCGACGTCGTCGTCGCCGGGCCGCTCATGGCCCTGGCGGGGCGCCTCGACACGCTGTGGCACGCCTACTACATCCTCTTCTCGGGCTCGCTCGGCACGGTGAAGGGCTTCTTCGACGCCCTGTCGTTCGCCACGCCGCTCATCTTCACCGGCCTGGCCGTGGGCTTCGGGTTCCGCGCCGGGCTGTTCAACATCGGCGCGCCGGGCCAGATGGTGCTGGGCGCCATCGGCGCGATGTTCGTCGGCCTGTACCTGCCGGGGCCCGCCTGGGTGGTGCTGCCGGCCGCGGTGCTGGTGGCGGCCGTGGGCGGCGGCCTGTGGGGCGCGATCCCGGGCTTCCTCAAGGCGCGCTTCGGCGCCAACGAGGTCATCAACACGATCCTGCTCAACTTCGTGGCGGCGTCGCTCATGCTGTTCATGCTGTCGTCGTCGCCGACCTTCGCGGCCTCGGCGGTGCGGGTGATCCAGCTGATCGCGTGGGTGGTGGCGGCCTCGCTCGTGGGCCTGCTCGTGCCGCCCGTGCGGCGGGCGATGCGGATCTCGCCCCGCCTGACGCTGGCGCTGGTGGCGGTGATCGCGCTCGTGGGGGCCGTCGTCGTGGCGCAGCCGCGGGCGGGCGACCAGCCGGTGGTGCTGCAGCTGCCCTTCAAGGCCCCCGGTTCGGAGCCGAAGTCGTACGAGCTCTCCGAGGCGGCCCGCATCCCGCGGCTGCCGGCGATGTTCGGCATCGACCTGCGCGCCACGCCGGGCACCAACGTCGTCCCCGTCGACGCCGCGGCCTGGATCGCGGGCCTGCTGGCGGTGCTGGTGTTCGTCGGCGCCGGCGCGGTGGGCGCGTTGCGGCGCCGTGGCTTCCAGGGGAGGATCCTGGCGGCGCTGGGCGTGGCGGCGGTCGCCTATGCCACGCTGGCCGCCGTCGGCTGGCGGGCGCTGCCGCTCGCGATCCCGCCGACCAACCTCAACCCGTCGTTCCTCATCGCCCTCGCGGCGGCGGTGTTCGTGTGGGTCTTCCTGTTCCGCACCCGCTACGGTTACGAGCTGCGGGCGACGGGGCTGGCGCCGAAGGCGGCCGAGTACGGCGGCGCCAACATCCCGCGCAACACGGTGATGGCGATGGCGATCTCCGGCGCCCTGGCGGGGCTCACGGCGACGCACTACGTGCTGGGCGGCGCGCTGGAGGACTACGCGCTGCGCCAGTCGCTCCCCACCGGCGACGGCTTCGACGGCATCGCGGTGGCGCTGCTGGGCGCCAACCACCCGGTCGGCACCGTGCTCGCCGCGTTCCTGTTCGGCGTGCTCAAGAACGGCGGCTCGGCGATGAACATCGCGTTCACCGACCTGACGCGCGACGTCGTGTCGATGGTGCTCGCGCTGGTCGTGCTGTTCATCGCGGCCAAGGGCTTCCTGCCGGACTGGTTGACCAACCCGCTGCGCCGCGCGCAGGCCCTCGGTGACCTGCCGGAGGAGCCGGCCGGGGGCACGCCACCGGGCGGGGGGACGGCGGGCGGCGAGGCGCCGGTGATCGCCCCGCAGGTCGCGGCGAGCCAGGAGGACCGCTGATGGAGACCGTCGTCCTGCTGGCGCTCCTCGGGTCGGCGCTGCGCGCCACCACGCCGCTGCTCTTCGCCGCGCTGGGCGGCATGTTCTCCGAGCGCTCCGGCGTCGTCAACATCGCGCTCGAGGGCATCATCATCTTCGGGGCGCTGGCCGCGGCGCTGGTGACCTACTTCGTCGAGCTGCCCGCGATCACCCAGAACCCCGGCGCCTCCGTCTGGTACGCGCCCTGGATCGGCGTGCTGGCGGCGATGCTCGTCGGCGCCGGCGTCGGCTGGATCCATGCGGTCGTGTCGATCCGCTACAAGGCCGACCAGATCATCTCGGGCGTCGCGATCAACCTCATGGCCATCGGCGTGCCGGCGGTGGTGCTCACCGGGCTGTTCGGCAACTCGGCGACCTCGGCGACGATCACCAACCGCCTGCCCCGCTGGGGCGAGGGCGCCTTCCAGTTCAGCCCACTCGTCTACCTCGCGTTCCTGCTCGTCCCGCTCACCTGGTACGTGCTGTTCCGCACGCCCTTCGGCCTGCGCCTGCGGGCGGTGGGCGAGCACCCGGAGGCGGCCGACAGCGTCGGCATCTCGGTCACCCGCATGCGCTACGCCGGGGTCATGCTGTCGGGCGTGTTCGCCGGCCTCGGCGGCGCCTACCTGTCCATCGGCGGCTTCAACCAGTTCATCACCGAGATGTCCGGCGGCCGCGGCTTCATCGCGTTGGCGGCGCTGATCTTCGGCAAGTGGCACCCGCTCGGCGTGCTCGGCGCGACGCTGCTGTTCGGCGCCTTCCAGGCGCTCGAGACGCAGCTCGGCGGCGGGCAGCTGCTGCCGCCGACCGTCGTCCAGAGCCTGCCGTTCATCCTCACCATGCTGGTGCTGGCGGGCTTCGTCGGTCGCTCCGTCGCGCCCAAGGCCATCGGCAAGCCGTTCGAGAAAGGCTGACCAGGAGGTCGCCATGCCCCATGCCCGCCGCTCCGGCGTCCTGCTCCACCCCACCTCCCTCCCGGGGCCCTACGGCCTGGGCGAGCTCGGCCCGCACGCCGTCCGCTGGTTGGACTGGCTGGCCGAGTCCGGCCAGCGCGTGTGGCAGGTGCTGCCGCTCGGACCCACCGGCTACGGCGACAGCCCCTACCAGAGCTTCTCCTCGTTCGCCGGCAACCCCTACCTCGTCAGCCTCGAGCGCCTGCACGAGGAGGGCTGGCTGAAGGCCGATGACCTCGTCGGCGGCGACTTCGGCGACGGCCGCGTCGACTTCGGCCCGGTGATCGAGTTCCGCCTGCAGGCGCTGCGCGCCGCCGCCGAGGCGTGGCGATCGTGGGCCGGCGAGGACGAGCGCGCCCAGTTCGCCGCCTTCCGCGAGCGCGCGGGCGCCTGGCTCGACGACTTCGCGCTGTTCATGGCCCTCAAGGAGGCGCACGGGGGCCGTTCGTGGGTCGAGTGGGACGCCCCGCTGCGCCAGCGCAAGAAGAAGGCGCTGGCGGCCGCGCGCGAGACGCACGCCGAGGCGATCGAGCGCCACATGCTGTGGCAGTGGTGGTTCGACCGCCAGTGGGGCGACGTGCGCGCCGCCGCCGCCGAGCGCGGGATCGTCGTCCTGGGCGACGTGCCGATCTTCGTCGCCTTCGACTCGGCCGACACCTGGGCCGACCAGGACCTCTTCCATCTCGACGACGACGGCAACCCGACCGTCATCGCGGGGGTGCCGCCGGACTACTTCTCGGCCACCGGCCAGCGCTGGGGCAACCCGCTCTACCGCTGGAGCCGGCACGCGAAGCACGACTTCGCGTGGTGGATCGCGCGCGTGCGGCGGACGCTGGAGCTCGTCGACGAGCTGCGCATCGACCACTTCCGCGGCTTCGAGGCCTACTGGGAGATCCCCGCCGAGGAGGCCACCGCGGTGAAGGGCCGCTGGGTCAAGGGGCCCGGCCAGCCGCTCTTCGACGCGCTGCGGGCCGCGTTGGCCGGCGACGGCGGCGAGCTGCCGATCGTCGCCGAGGACCTCGGCGTCATCACCGCCGGCGTGGAGAAACTGCGCGACGACAACGCGCTCCCCGGCATGAAGGTGCTGCAGTTCGCCTTCGCGGCCGATGCCGCCGACCCGTACCTGCCGCACAACTACCCGCCGAACGCCGTCGTCTACACCGGCACCCACGACAACGACACCACCGTCGGCTGGTACGCGCAGGCGCCCGAGCGCGAGCGCGACTTCCTGCGCCGCTACCTGGCACGCGACGCCGCCAACGTCGCCTGGGACCTGTGGCGCGCCGCCCAGAGCTCGGTGGCCGAGACCGCGATCGCCCCGCTGCAGGACCTCCTGGGGCTCGGCTCCGAGGCGCGCATGAACACGCCCGGCGCGCCCTCGGGCAACTGGGGCTGGCGCTTCACCTGGGAGGCGCTGCCGTACTGGCTGGCGCCGCAGCTGCGCGAGATGGCCGAGCTCTACGGCCGGCTGCCGAGCGAGGGCGCCATCGACACGCCGTACCGCCAGTCGACGACGGGCGGCGAGGCGGACGCGTGATCGCGGCGCCGTCGGCGTCGCCCCCGGCCGTGCGTCGCCGCGGTCGGGCGCGGGGATCGCGGGCGTCGGCTAGGTCCGGAAGAGCACGTCCTCGCGCTTGAAGTTGACGTAGGCGAACGCGAGCAGCACGGCGATCAGCGCCGCCATCACGCCCCAGGTGGTGAGGATGGGCGCGAGGCGCGCCGCGCCCTTGACGGCGTCGTCCATGAGGATCATGACGTTGTAGACGGGGATCCAGTAGGCGAACGAGCCCGTGCCGATGAGGTCCTTGAACTGCAGGGCGATCGCCGGCACGATGAGCAGGAACGACATCGGCGCGACGTAGGTCTGCGCCTCCTTGAAGGAGCGCGCGAACAGCGTCACCGACATGAGCAGCGCGGCGACCACGGCGGCCATCAGGACGCTCGAGACGACCAGCAGCGCGATCGTCGTGGGCGTGATCGTCAGGCTGCCGCCCATCATCGCCGCCATCTCGCCGCCCTGCTCGCCGATGAGCGGCAGGAACAGCCGCCGCAGCACCGTCCCGCCCAGCACGAACCCCACGATCGCCATGAGGGCGGCGCTGAGGCCGAACAGGACGACCGCGAGGAACTTGCCGAACACGACCTCCCCGCGTCGCACCGGCGTCACGAGGAGGACCTCCAGGGTGCCGCGCTCCTTCTCCCCGGCGGTGGCGTCGATGGCGGTCATCTGGCCGCCGGTCAGCGTCCAGATGGCGATGAAGAAGGGGATCAGCCATGCCAGCTGCCCGCTGGAGCGCTCCGCCTCGGTCGAGGCGTCCAGGGTCGAGACGGCCACCGGCTCGAGCACCGCGGGGTCGATGCCGGCATCGACGAGCCGCTCGGCGACCACCCCGCGGCGGTACGCGTCGACGGCGGACCGCAGCTTGCCGGCGTTGAGCTCGGCGCGCAGGTTGGCCTCCTTGACGACGATGACGACCTCGGCCCGGCCGCCGGCGGCGATGGCGTCGGCGAACCCCGGCGCGACGATCAGCCCGGCCGGGTACGCGTCGCCCCGCACCGCCGACTCGGCGTCGTCCACCGCGACCAGCACGGCCGCCTGCGCCTCGATCGCCGCGGCCAGATCGGGCGGCAGGTGCTCGACGCCCTGCACGGCCAGCTCCGTGACGGTGGTGGCCTCGCGCTGGAAGAGGCCGCCGAGCAGCAGCGGCAGCCCGAGCATGATCACGGGCAGCAGCAGCAGGGGGATGATGAGGTTCGACACGATGGCGCGGTGGTCGCGCAGCGTCGAGAGGATCTCCTTGGCGGCGATGCGGCGGACGAACGACCACCTCATGCGGCCACCTCCTGTCCCTGGGCCAGCCCGCTGCGGCGCACCAGCGTGAAGAAGGCCTGCTCCAGGTCGGGCGCCTCCGCGGCCTCCTTCAGGCCCGCGACGGTGTCGTCGGCGACGACCCTGCCGCGGAACAGCACGGCGACGCTGTCGCACAGCTCCTCGACCTCGCTCATGACGTGGGTCGACCACACGACCGCCCGCGCCTCGCCCGGGTAGCGGCGCGAGAAGTCGAGCACGGCCCGCCGTGCCATCACGTCCAGGCCGCTGGTCGCCTCGTCGAAGAAGAGCACCGGCGGATCGTGCAGCACGGCGCGCGCGACGACGATCTTCTGCTTCATCCCGGTGGAGAACTCGCCCGTGCGCTTGTCCAACGTGCCTGCGAGGTCGAGCAGGCCGTCGAGCTCCTCGACGCGGCGCTCGATCGCGGCGCGGCGCATGCCGTAGAGCTCGCCGAAGTAGTGCAGCACCTCGCGGCCGGTCAGGCGGTCGTAGAGCCCCATGCCGCCGTTGACCACACCGATGGCGCGGCGCACGGCCTCCGGCTCGCGCTGGACGTCGTGACCGGCGATCGTCGCCCGCCCGCCGTCGGCCCGCAGGAGGGTCGCGAGCACCCGCAGGGTGGTCGTCTTGCCGGCGCCGTTGGGCCCCAGCAGGCCGAAGACCTGGCCGGCGGCGACGTCGAAGGAGACGTCGTCGACGGCGACCAGGTCGTCGAAGCGCTTGGTGAGTCCCTGGACGTGGATCATCCCACAAGCCTAACGCCACCTTGGCACCCGGTCAGGGACGACGAGCCCGGCGCCCGCCGGGCCGCCGCTGCGGGTAGGGTCGCCCCCCGCCCCGGGCCTGCTACGCTGCCGCGATGCCCGCCTTCGCCATCGACAAGCCCCTCGGCCTGACCTCGCACGACGTCGTGGCGCGCGGCCGGCGCCTGCTCGGGACCCGCAGGGTCGGCCACGGCGGCACCCTCGACCCGCTCGCGACCGGCGTCCTGTTGCTGCTGTCCGACGAGGCGACCAAGCTGTCGCCCTACCTGACGGGATCCGACAAGGCGTACCTCGCGTGGGTGGTGTTCGGCCTCGGCACGCCGACGCTGGACGCAGAGGGGCCGGTCGTCGAGCGCGGCGACGCGGGCGCGCTGAGCGAGGCGGCCGTGGCGGCCTCGCTGACGCCGTTCCTGTCGCTGACGACGCAGCTGCCGCCGGCCTACGCGGCGATCAAGCAGGGCGGGGTCAAGGGGTACGAGGCGGCCCGGCGCGGTGCGGCGCTCGACCTGCCGCCGCGCCCGGCGGGCTACCGCCGGCTGGAGCTGCTCGCCTTCGGGCCCTGGGCCGACGTCCCGCAGGGGTGGCGCCGCGACGGGCCCGGCTGGCTGCCCGACCCGTCCGCGCCGGCCCCGCTGCCGCCGCCGCTCGATGCGCACGCGCCGACCGCCGTGGTCGCGCTGGACGTCCGGTCCGGCACCTACGTGCGCGCCTTCGCCCGCGACCTCGGCGCCGCGCTGGGGGTGCCCGCCCACCTGGGCGGCCTGCGCCGCACGCGCGCGGGCACCGTCGGGATCGAGGCGGCCGTGCCGCTCGAGGCCCTGCCGGAAGCCGCGCCGCTCGATCCCGTGGCCCTGCTCGGGCTCCCCACCGTCGCGTTCGACGCCGCCGCCGCCGCGCGGCTGCGCGACGGCCAACGCGTGCCGGCGGCCTTCGAGGGCCGGGTGGCCGTCGTCGACCCGGACGGGAAGCTGGTGGCGGTCGCCGAGGCGGCCGAGGGCCGCGCGCGGCCGCTGCGGGTGTGGCGCGAGGGCGCCTGAGCGGGAGGCACGTCCCGCGCGAGCGGGACGTGCACCCACGCGGGACGCGCAACCGCGCCCGGTTCGCCTGCATACGTCTCGGCGCGGCGGGGACAGGCGTCGCCTGACGCGCCGGTGGGGGCGAGCGGTAGACTCGGGGCACGGCACCATTCGGTTCGACCGCCGTTCACGCATCGGCGCAGCGTCGCCGTAGGAGTCTGCCATGATCATCGGCATCCCCAAGGAGACCAAGAGCCACGAGTACCGCGTCGCCGCGCCGCCGGTGGCGGTGCAGGCGCTGGTCCTCGCCGGCCACACCGTCCGGGTCGAGACCGGCGCGGGCACCGGCAGCGGTTTCGACGATGCGGTCTACCGCGCCGCCGGCGCCGAGATCGTGGCGACCGCGGGCGAGGCCTGGGCGGCGCCGTTGGTCCTCAAGGTGAAGGAGCCCACGCCGGCGGAGTACGGCTTCCTGCGGGACGACCTGGTCCTGTTCACCTTCTTGCACCTGGCGGCCGACCGGCCGCTGACCGAGGCCCTGCTGGCCGCCGGCACGACCGCGGTGGCCTACGAGACCGTGCAGTTCGACCGCGGCGGCCTGCCGCTCCTGACGCCCATGAGCGAGGTCGCCGGCCGCATGGCGACGCAGGTCGGCGCCCACTACCTCAGCCGCTTCCTCGGCGGCCGCGGCGTGCTTCTCGGTGGGGTTCCCGGCGTGGCGGCCGGGCAGGTCGTCATCCTCGGCGGTGGCGCGGTCGGCACCAACGCCGCCAAGATGGCGATCGGCCTCGGCGCCCACGTCACGCTCCTCGACGTCGACCACGAGCGCCTGCAGTACCTCGACGACGTCTTCGGCGGGCGCATCCAGACGCTGATGAGCCACCCCGGCACGATCGCCGAGGCGGTGGCGCAGGCCGATCTCGTCATCGGCGCCGTCCTCATCGTCGGCGCCCGCGCGCCGCACCTCGTCACGCGCGCCATGCTCGGCAGCATGCGGGCCGGCAGCGTCATCGTCGACGTCGCGGTCGACCAGGGCGGCTGCGTGGAGACGATCCGCCCGACCACCCACGACGCGCCCACCTACATCGTCGACGGCATCGTGCACTACGGCGTCGCGAACATGCCGGGCGCCGTGCCGAACACCAGCACGCTGGCGCTGTCCAACCTCACGCTGCGCTACGCCCTGGCGCTCGCCGCCGACCCGCTGGCGGCCATGCGCGCCGATCGGGTGCTGGCGCGCGGGCTCAACACCTACCGGGGCCAGGTGACGCACCGCGGCGTCGGCGACGCCTTCGGCCTCCCCTGGGTGGCGCCGGAGCAGGCGCTCACGGCCTGAGGCGTCTCACCTGAGGCGCGAGAAGCGCGGGCACGGTCTCACCTGAGGCGAGACAACGCCTTGCGGATCAGGGTCTCGGGGCCGGCATCGGGGTCCTTCGACGCGAGGTCGGTGATCGCCGCGCGTACGGTCGACTCGCGGTAACCCAGGGCGATGAGCGCCTCCACGGCGTCCTCGGCGGCGGGCGAGGCCCGGGCCGTGCGCGGCGCTCCGGTCCCCTCGAGCGCCTCGGGCAGCTTCCCCTTGAGCTCGACCACGAGTCGTTCGGCGGTGCGCTTGCCGACGCCAGGCGCGGTGGCCAACAGCGCCGCGTCGCCCGTGGCGATCGCCAGCGCCACCTGCTGCGGGGTGAGCGCGGTCAGCAGGCCGAGCGCCAGCTTGGGACCCACGCCCCCCACGCCGAGGAGCTGCTGGAAGAGCGCGCGGCCGTCGGCGTCCGCGAAGCCGTAGAGGGCCCAGCCGTCCTCGCGCACCACGAGGTGGGTGGCGAGCCTGACGGTAGCGCCGGGCTGGCAGGCGGCCAGGGCCTTCGCCGTGGCCAACACCTCGACGCCGAAGGCGCCCGCCTGCAGCACCACGCGGTCGCTGCCCACCTCGGTCACGACGCCCTCGACGAAGGCGATCACGGCTCGTCGAAGAGCGGGGCGAACACGATGTCGTAGCCGACGTCCGCGAGGCTCGCGCAGCCCGTGAGGCGCAGCGCGTAGCGGAGCTCCTCCGCGAGCGCGGCGGTCGGCCGCTCGCCGCCCACGACGACGGCGTCGGCGCCCAGGGCCAGGAGGCGCAGCGCGTCCACGCCGCTGGCGATCTCGCCGCCGGCGAGCACGCGGAGCATGCCGGCCACGGCGTCGACGACCTCGGGCAGCAGCTCCGCCGTCGCGGGTCCGCCCAGGTGGCGCCCCAGGACGCCGTCGACCACGATCGCGTCGACACCGGCGTCGGCGGCCACCGCGGCGTCGTCGGCGGAGGCGACGCCGATGAGCCAGACGGGCCTGCCCGCGGCGGCCACCACCTCGGCGAGGTCGTCGCGCGAGCGCGGGTGCCACGCCTGGGGGCCGAACGGCGGGGTGTCGGCCAGGGTCGTCAGGTCGAGGGCCAGCGCGGGAACGTCCCAGGCCGCCAGCCGGCGCACCTCCGGCATGAGGTCGCCCATGCGTCCGGCGGCGACGATCGGCACGCGCGCCGGGTGCGGCCCGTGCAGTGCGGCCGCGTCGACGAGCGCCAGGGCGTTGCCGAGATCCGCCCCGGGCGCGACGGCGCGGCGCAGCAGCGGCGACGGCCACAGCCGACCGAGGAGATCGACGGTGAGGTCGGGCTCGCCGACGTCGTGCAGCGCGCGGGGAATGAGGCCCAGGCGGGCGAGGGCGGCGGCGTCTTGGGGGTGGTGGCCCATGGTCCACGACCACGCTACCAGAGCGCCGGCGGATGGTGGCGGCGCACGCGGCGGGCGGGGGTGGCCCGCGATAGCCTCGGGTGTGACGGCGTGGTGGACCGGACTGGCGTGGGTCTCCCTGGCGGCCTGGGCCGTCCTGCCGCCGCTGTGGTGGTGGGGCATGCGGCGCGTGCCGTGGCTCGGGCCCGCCGCCGCCGGCGGGTCCGAACGCGTGCCCGTGACCGCGCCGGGGCCCGCGGTCGCCCTGGTCGTCGCGGCCCGCGACGAGGCCGGGACGCCGCGGGCGGCCGCGGCCCTGACCGCCGCCGCGCGCAGCTGGCGGGCGCTCGACCTGCCCGGCCTGGAGATCGTGGTCGTCGACGACCGCTCGTCGGACGCCACCGGCGACCTGCTGCGCGAGGCCCTGGCCGACGACCCGCGGGCCCGCCTCTTGCGCGTCGAGCGGCTCCCCGAGGGCTGGCTGGGCAAGGTCCACGCCCAGCACCTGGGCGTCCGCGCCACGCGCGCGCCGTGGGTGGTGCTCACCGACGCCGACGTGCGCCTGCATCCGCGGTCGGTGTCGGTCGCGCTGGGCGCGGCGCGGCGGTGGGGGGCCGACCACGTCGCGCTGCTGCCGCGCTTCCTGGCGGGGGGCTGGCTGCTGCGCGCGTTCGTGGTGGGCTTCGCGCTGCTGCTCACCGTCCTGGTACGGCCCTGGGAGGCGCCGGATCCGCGCTCGCCGCGCACGCTGGGCGTCGGCGCCTTCGGCCTCTACCGCCGCCGCGCGCTGGAGCGCGCGGGCGGCCTGGAGGTCGTGCGGGCCCGCCCGGACGACGACCTCGCGCTGGCGCAGACGGTGAAGGCGGCGGGGGGACGGTCGTACGTGACGTTCGCCCCCGACCTGGTGGAGGTCGACTGGTACCCCTCGCTGCGCGCGGCGCTGGGCGGCCTGGAGAAGAACGCGTTCTCCGGGGTGGGCTACCGCCCCGGCCTGTTGGCGCTGGCCGTGATCGGACTGCTCGCGACGCACGTGGCGCCGTTCGCCCTGGCGCTGGTCGGCCCCGGGGCCGCCCGGGCGCCGGCGTGGGGCGTCGTCGGCATCGTGCTGGTCGTCTACGCGGTGCACGGGCGCTGGGCCCGCCACTCGGGGTGGCTCGGCCTGGCGCATCCGCTGACGGTGACGCTGCTGGTCGCGGCGCTCCTGCGATCGGCCGGGCGGGCCCTGCTCACCGGGCACGTCCGCTGGCGCGGCAACCGCTACCCGCTGGCGTGGCTGCGGGCGAACGCGCGGGCCGATGCGGCGCGTGACGGCGCGGCCGCGCGTGCGCGTGCCGCGCGTGCGCGTGCCGCGCGTGCGCGTGCCAAGCACGCGTCAGGTCAAAGACAGGCGAGGCCGCGCTTGTAGCTCGTCACCTCGGCCAACAGGGCGGCGGTGAGTTCGCCCTGCAGCGGGGCGCCCGGCGGCGGATCGAAGGCGACCCGGGCGGCGCCGGCGTCGGGCACC
>JAHYJQ010000045.1 GCA_019429025.1 Trueperaceae bacterium
GCGGCGCCGACCGCCGAGGCGCCGGAGGCGTCGAGCAGCTCGAGGGTCGCGCCGGAGGCGTCCGCGACGGCCTGGGCGAACGCCGGGCTGCGCAGGCCGCCGCCGCCTGCGCGTACGCGCAGGGCGGCGGGACCGCGCCGGTCCGCGGGACCGGGCAGGGCGCGCAGGCCGTCGGCGATCCCCACGGCCACGCCCGCCACGGCCGCCCCCGCCAGCGCCTCCCGGTCGTGGCCGGGCTCCAGGCCGAGCCAGCCGCCGCGGGCGTGGCCCTTCATCAGCGGGGCGCGCTCGCCGGTCAGGTAGGGCAGGAACAGCGGCGCCACCGCCGGCGCGGCGTCGCCGAGCGCGGCGTAGAGCTCGTCCCACGAGAGCCCGAGCAGCGTCCGCACCCAGTCGAGCGCGACGCCGGCGTTGTTCACGCTCGCCTGCCGCAGCCAGCCGCGCGCGTGACAGAAGGCGTGCAGGCCGGCGATCTCACCCGCGGGTGCCGCCGCCTCGACGACCAGCGCCTGCGCGCCGGTGCCGACCATCAGCTGCGCCTGCCCCGGGCTCACGGTGCCGGTGCCGACCGCGGCGGCCTGCTGGTCGCCCGCGCCGAACGCCACCGGCACGCCCGCGCGCAGGCCGAGGTGGCGCGCGGCACCCGGGGTCAGCCGGCCGGCGGCGGCACCGGGCTCGCCGAGTGCCGGCATGAGCGCGGGATCGACGCCGAACGCCTCCAGCGTGGCCGTCGACCAGCGCCGCCTGGCGACGTCGAACAGGAGGGTCGCCGACGCGTCGGTCGGCTCGCTGCCGGGCTCGCCCGTCAGCCGGAAGCGCAGCGCGTCCTTGGCCAGCAGCAGCGTTCGGGCGCGGGCCAGCGCCCCGGGCTCGTGCTCGCGCAGCCACGCCAAGGGCGGCAGCGTCAGCCCCAGGACGACGGGGTTGGCGAGCTCGTCACGCAGGCCGGCCGCATCGATCCTCGCCTCGACCTGCGGGAGCAGGCCGGCGGCGCGGGTGTCCATCCAGGTGATCGCCGGCCGGACCGTCTCTCCGTCGGCGTCCAGCAGGACGAAGGTGTGCATCTGGCCGCTGAGGCCAATGCCGACGACGTCGGCGCCTGGGGCGTCACCGCCGTCACGGACGGCGGCCAGCACCGCGCGGGTCGCCTCGCCGGCGGCCGCCCACCAGTCGTCGGGGTCCTGCTCGGCCCAACCGGGCGCGGGCGCGCGCGTGGGGTAGGCGGCGCTGCGCTCGGCGAGCACGCGGCCGTCGAGGCCGAGCAGCAGCGCCTTGAGGCTGGAGCTGCCGAGGTCGAGGCCGAGGAGGGTGGGGGGCGAAGCGGGCCGTGCCGGCGCACCGTTGTCGGCCGTGCCTCGCCCTTCAGGACCCATGCCCCAAGCATACCGGTATCATGGAGGAGTTTCGAGTCGAGGTTCGGCGGACGCGTCGCGAGCAGGCGGTGACCCGTCGCCACCGCGTGGCCGCCCCGGCGCCTCGGTCGAACGGGAGGCCATCATGAAACCATCCACCCACCGTCCCTGGCTCCGCGCCCTGGTCGCCGCCCTGCTCCTCGGGCTCCTCGCGACCGCCAGCGCCCAAGTCACGCTGCGCATCGCCGAGCACCCCGGCTCGCACGTCGCCCCGATGGAGGAGTACTTCATCCCCCTCTATGAGGAGCTCACCGGCGTCAACATCGTCTACGAGGTGCTCCCCGCCGACCAGGTGTGGCAGAAGCAGCAGCTCGAGGCCCAGGCCAACAGCAACTACTACGACATCGGCTACCACAGCCCCGGTTGGTTCGGCTACTACCATGAGAAGGTCGCCGGCCTCGACGACCTGATCGAAGAGTTCGGCTTCGACCTCTCGCAGTACTCCGATGCCGTGCAGGCCTCGCACATGCGCAACGAGCTGCTGCGCCCGGGCGAGATCATCGCCATCGCCCGCAACCCGCAGACCCCGATCTACAGCTACCGGGCCGACTGGTTCGCCCACCCGGACGAGCAGGCCGCCTTCCAGGCCGCGTACGGCCGCCCGCTGGCGGCGCCGGCCACCTGGGAGGAGCTGTACGACATCGCGGTGTTCTTCACCCGGCCCGCGGGCGCGACCGTCGCGGGCGAGACCCTCGCACAGCCGCTGTTCGGCTACTCCGCGTCGATCAAGCCGCCCGGCGGCATGGCACGCGCGTTCCTGGCGATCGTCTACTCGCTCGGCCTCGACGGCTGGGACGAGAACTACGACAGTGATCTCAGCGACCCCATCCTGCTCGAGGGCGCGGCGTACTGGAAGCGGTTGATCCAGGACACCTTCCCGCCGCAGGCGCAGACCTGGGACTTCCTGGAGCACCTGTCGTTCATGCGCGAGGGCCGCTTGGCGACCGCCGAGATGTGGCCCGAGGGCGTGCTGACCGTCGAAGGCGACGGCGCCCCCACGGCCGGCAAGCTGGCGTACGCGCCCTTGCCCCAATGGCCGGGCAACCGCAAGGACCTGCCGATCGGCCGCTCGTTCCTGGGCGGCGGCGGCGTGCTGATCTTCGACACCCCCAACAAGGCCGAGGCCTTCAAGTTCCTGCAGTGGCTGTTCGAGGAGCAGAGCAAGGAGTTCAACCTGCGTACCGCCATGTTCTCGCGCGCCGACCAGTTCACCGATCCCGACGTGCTCGCCTCGTACGACTTCTACGAGACCTTCCTGCCTGCCTGGCAAGAGCAGACGACCTACGCGTTCCCGCGCCAGTACGAGGCGGAGTGGGGCGCCGTGATGTACACGCCGGTCGGCGAGTTCGCCAACGACGTGCTGTACGACACCCTCACCCCCGAGCAGTCGCAGCGCCGCCTGGTCGACAACATGGAGCGCATCTTCGACGAGTCCGGCTACCGCTGAGGTAGGCCGTGTCGAGCCGCCGTCACTTCAACCCCTGGGCCTTCGTCCTCCCCGGCGTCATCGCCGGGGGGGTCATCCTCGGGGTGCCCGTCGTCCAGGCCCTGTGGACCAGCCTCCATCGGCTGCGCCTGTACCGGCTCCACGACCAAGTGTGGGTCGGCCTCGACAACTACCTGCGGCTGTGGCAGGACCCGCTGTTCCACCTGTCGATACGCTCGACCGTCGTGTTCACCCTCGGCTGTACCGTCCTCTCCGTGATCGCCGGGCTGGCGGTGGCCAGCGTGATGAGCACGCGCGGCATCCGCGGCACCACCGCCGCCCGCTTCTTCATGGCCTTCTACCTCGTCCCCTTCGTCGCCACCCAGGTCGTCGTGGGGATGATGGGCCGCCTCTACGTGTGGGAGCCCGAGTACGGGCTGGTCAACTACGTGCTGGCCGCCTTCGGCATCGACGGCCCCATGTGGCTGATCTCGCAGGACACGGCCATGTGGGCGACGATCATCACCAACACCTGGCGGCTGACGCCGCTGGCGGTGCTGATCTTCTACGCCGCCCTGGCCACCGTCCCCGAGGAGCTGCTGGAGTCGGCCGAGGTCGACGGCGCGGGCGGCTGGAAGGCCTTCGTGCAGATCAAGCTGCCGATGATCCGCTACCACATCGGCTTCATCGCGCTGATCCAGCTGACCTCGGCCTTCCGCGAGTTCGACACGGTGTTCGCCCTGACCGGCGGTGGGCCCGGGAGGGCCACCAACGTCCTCAGCCTGCTCGTCTACAACGAGGGGATCTCGGCCGCCAACCTCGGCATGGCCAACGCGATCAGCTTCACCATGCTGATCATCGTGGCGGTGATCTCGCTCATCTACATGCGCCTCGCCCGCCTCGGCGAGTTGGGACAGTAGGCCATGCGCAGTGCCCGCGCATACAAGTGGCTGGGCGGCGGCGGCCTCGCCCTGCGCTATCTATTTCTGATCGCCTGGATGCTCATCTGCATCATGCCGGTCGTCCTGCTGCTGATGGGCTCGCTCAAGGACACCGCGCTGTTCCAGAGCGTGCCGCAGATCCTCTCGTTCAGCGGCTTCACGCTCGACAACTACACCCAGAGCTTCCAGCAGGGCAACTACCTGCATTTCCTGCGCAACAGCCTGATCATCTCCTTCAGTGCACTGGCGGTGGTGCTCGTCGTCTGCACCCCGATGGCGTACGGCATCACCAAGCTGGCGTCGCCCAAGACGCGCAACCTCATCGTGTTCAGCGTCCTCGCGACGCGCTTCCTGCCCTACGTGGTGCTGGCGTTGCCGATGTACCTCTTCTTCGCCCGCATCGGCCTGCAGGGCACGATCGTCGGCGTCGTCCTGGCGCACCTGGCGATGCAGATGCCCTTCATCGTGTGGCTCATGCTCGGTTTCTTCGCCGGCATCCCGCACGAGGTCGAGGAGGCGGCCGTCATCGACGGGGCCAGCCCCTTCGGCGTCTTCTGGCGCATCTGCCTGCCGATGGTGCTGCCCGGGCTCAACGCCTCGGCGATCCTGGCGTTCATCATCAGCTACAACGAGTTCCTGTTCGCCTTCTTCCTCGCCGGTTACGACGCGCAACCGCTCACCGTGGGCATCACCCGCTTCGTCGGCGGCGCCGACGTCGGGGCGCAGTACGGCGTCGTGGCGGCGTACGGGACCCTGATCATCCTGCCCATCATCATCTTCGCGTTGATCGTCAACCGCTACATCGTCTCCGGCATGACCGCGGGGGCCGTCAAGGGCTGAGCGGACGCGGCTAGGACACCACGCGAAGGGTGGCGGCCAGCAACCGCCACCCTTTGCCATGGCGCCGCCACCCCCCCGCGCGCCGCGACGATCAAACAGGTGCTACCGTCAGGTTCCGAGCGCGGGTGCCGCCGCTTGCGCTCCAGGAGACCCACGATGCTGCACCTCGAGCACCCCACCCCCGCCGACCTCGGCTTTCGCATGCCCGCCGAGTGGGGCCCGCACGCCGCCACCTGGACCTCATGGCCGTCGGACGACGATCTGTGGGAGGGCCAGCTCGACGCCGTGCGCGCCGAGTTCGTGGGCCTGGTGGCCACGCTGGCGCGCTTCGAGCCGGTGGTCGTCAACGTCACCGACGACGAGGCCGAGGACGACGCCCGCCGCCGCCTCGCGACCGCCGGCGCAGACCTCGCGCGCGTCCGCTTCCACCGCGTGCCGCTGGACGACGCGTGGTTCCGCGACAACGGGCCCATCTTCGTCGTCGACGGCTACGGATGCGTCGCCGCAACCGACTGGCGCTTCAACGCCTGGGGCGGCAAGTACGCCTTCGCACGGGACGACCGTGTGCCGGAGGCGGTCGCCCGCGGCCTCGGCATGCGCCGCTTCGCCTTCGACCACGTCCTCGAGGGCGGGGCGATCGAAGTCGACGATGAGGGCATGCTCATCACCACCCGCTCCTGCCTGCTGACGCCGACGCGCAACCCGCTGCTCGGCGAGCACGACGTCGAGGCGCTCCTGCGGGCCGGCCTCGGCGTGCGCCACGTCATCTGGCTCGACGAGGGCCTCGAGGGCGACCACACCGACGGGCACGTCGACACGATCGTCCGCTTCAGCGGCGGGCGCACGATCGTCTGCGCCGTCACCGACGACGAGGAAGACGCCAACTTCGCGCCCACGCAGCGCAACCTGGCGGCGCTGCGCGCCCTCACGGACCCCGACGGCAAGCCCTACCGCATCGTGGAGTTGCCGCTGCCCCGGGAGCGGATGGCGTTCGACGGCCGCCGGCTGGCCGCCAGCTACGCCAACTGGTACGTAGCGAACGGCGTCGTCATCGTGCCGATCTACGACGATCCGCACGACGCGCGCGCCCTCGAGATCCTGCGCCCGCTCTTCCCCGAGCGCGAGGTGATCGGGCTGCCGGCCCGCGCGCTGATCACGGGCGGCGGCGCCTGGCACTGCGTGACGCAGCAGCAGCCCGCCGGCGAGGTCGCCAGCGAGGCGGTGAGCCCCGATGCCTGACCGCCCGAACTGGGCCTCCGAGCCACCGGCGGGCGCCGACCCCGAGCGCGTCGCACGCCTTGCCCTGGTGCAGATGGCCTGCGGCGACGACCGCGACGCCAACGTCGACGCCGCCGTGCGCCACGTGCGCGCCGCCGCGGCGCAGGGGGCGCAGCTGGTGCTGCTCCCCGAGCTCTTCGAGTACCTCTACTGGCCGCAGGTGGAGGCCGAGCACCTCTTCGCCCTGGCCCACCCCGTCGCGGGCCACCCCTTCCTGGGGCGCTTCCAGGCGCTGGCCGCCGAGCTGGGCGTGGTGCTGCCGGTGTCGTTCTTCGAGCGGGCCGGCCAGGCGCACTTCAACAGCCTCATGATGATCGACGCCGACGGCTCGGCCCTGGGCGTCTACCGCAAGAGCCACATCCCCGACGGCCCCGGCTACGAGGAGAAGTACTACTTCAACCCGGGCGACACCGGCTTCCGCGCCTGGCGCACGGCCGTGGGCACCGTCGGCGTCGGCGTCTGCTGGGACCAGTGGTACCCGGAGTGCGCCCGCGCGATGGCGCTGCAGGGCGCCGAGCTGCTGCTCTACCCGACCGCGATCGGCAGCGAGCCGGCCGCCTCGGGCGGGCTCGACACCAGGGACATGTGGCAGCGCGCCATGCAGGGCCACGCGGTCGCCAACGCGATGTACGTGGCGGCGTCCAACCGCGTGGGACGCGAGGCGGCGCTCGTTGGGGACGGCGTCGCCGAGTTCTACGGCAGCTCGTTCGCCGCGGACCCCACCGGTGCCGTGATCGCCGAGGCCGACCGGACGAGCGAGACGCTCGTGCTGGCCGACCTGCACCTGGACGCAGCGAGGCGCTTCCGCGCCGGCTTCGGCTTCTTCCGCGACCGGCGACCGGAGCTGTACGGGGCGCTCATGACCAGCGATGGGCGACCACGCAGGGGCTGACGCCGTCAGGCTGTCACGCCGGCCGGCCACCACCCGCCGGCGCCCGCGGGCTCAGCGCACGTTCCACGCGGGCAGGTCGCCAGGCCCGAGTGGGGTGACGTCGCCGTCGAGGCCGAACACCACCAGCTGCACCGAACCGTCGTCGTCTTGCGCCGGCATCACCAGTGCGTCCGACTCGGGCGACCACAGCCGGTGCGAGCGGGCGTACTGATCGAAGAACGGCAGGTACTGCGCCACGAACAGGGGCGAGGGCACGAAGGCGCCGAGCAGCCGCGTCTGCAGCGTGTCGACCTCGATGACCTTGAGCGACAGCAGGGCGCCACCGCGTTGCACGCGCTGGTCGGCGACGTGGAGCGTCGCCGCGGAGGCGCCGGCCGAGGCCAGGACCGTCCGGTCGCCGCCGCCGCCCACCGGCGAGAGCGTCGCCAGCCAGCGTCCGTCGGGCGACCACCACGAGGCGACCACCGGGTCGTCGGTCAGGCGCGTCACGTCGCCGCTCGCGACGTCGAGCAGGTCGACGGGACCATAGGCGTGCGGGGCCGGCACCGCGGCGCTCTGCACGGCCAACTGCTCGCGCCCGGGCCGCCACGCCAGCGCGGCCTGGCCGCGGTGCGGCAGCGCGCGGGTGAAGAGCCCGGCCGCGGGGAGCTCGGGGTTGGGCGCCACGACCACCCGGCGCTCGCCGCCGGTCAGCGTCGCGTACGCCACGTAGCGCTCGGACGTCGAGAAGGCCGGCGACTGGAACGCGCCCGGGTCGGGCAGCAGACGCCGCCCGTCGAACGCGTCGATGGCGGTCACGCCGGCCAGGCGGGTGGGCCCCATGACGTCGACGTGGACCAGCAGCGAGCGGCCGGTGCGCGACCACGACGAGTAAAGTGGCGCGCCCTCGGCGAAGGCGCGGATCGCATCGGGCTCACCGGCCAGCGCGCCCGCGACGTCGACGAGGTCGAGTACCAGCCCGCCGGCGGGTCCGTCAGCCCTGCCGCTTCGGAGGGGTCCGCCGGTCCGCTGCTCCGGCCCGCTGCTCGGCAGCGGCCGGCTGGTTGGCGCCGACCCGCCGCTCCGCGGCGGCACGCTGCTCCAAACCGGACGCGCGCTGGGCGAAGGCGCGCGCGAACGCCTTGATCTCGGCCATGAGGTCGTCGTTGCCGGTCGCGCGGTGGTAGCTGTCACCCAGCGACAGCAGCGTCTGGTAGACGAAGTCGTTCATGTCGTCGACGGTGAGGCGCGGCGTCCACAGGTCGATGCGCATCGCGTTGCGGCGCTCGCCGTCCCACAGGGCGAGGATCATCGCCTCGGCGGCCTGCTCGCCGGGGTCGGGGGCGTCGTCGGCCTCCCAGCGGATGTCGGTGACGCCGTCGGCGCCGGCGTGCACGGCGAGGCGGATCTCGGAGGTGCGGGTCATGGCGCGCATCCTAACCAGAGCTTTCGCAGATCGAGGCGTAGGCTGAATGTAGGAGGTCCCCATGAAACCGCAATCGATGTTGGGACTCGTACTCGTGTTGGCTGGCGTCATCCTGATCGTGCTGCAGCTCTCCGGCGTGTTCGTCGACCGCGCCGGCCTGGAGATCGGCGACCTGGCAATCGGCGTGCAGGCCGAGCGTTCCCTCCCCTGGCTCCCCTGGGTGGCCGGCGGCGGCATCGTGGCGGGCGCCCTCCTGATGGTCACCGGCCGGAAGTAGGTCCCGTCCGCGGTAGGCTGGCGTCACGGGAGGTTCCACCATGAAAGGCCTCATCCTGGCCGCTGGCCTCGGCACGCGGCTGCAGCCCATCACGAGCCTGCGGCCCAAGCCGACCATCCGCGTGGCCGGCAAGCCGCTCATCCACTACGCGGTCGACGACCTCATCGACGCGGGTATCCGCGAGATCGGCATCGTCGTCTCGCACGACACGATCGATCACCTGAAGGTGACGCTGGAGGGGTACCGCGGCGCCGCCTACGCCTACGTGCTGCAGGACCCGCCGCAGGGCCTGGCGCACGCGGTCGCGGTGGCGCGGCCGTTCCTCGCCGACGACCCCTTCGTCATGTACCTCGGCGACAACCTCTTCGAACGGGGCATCCAGCCCTTCGTCGACGCCTTCCGGCCGGACGACGGCGTGAACGCCGTGCTCGCGCTGGTGCGCGTGGAGGACCCGCGCGCGTTCGGCGTGGCCGTGATCGAGGACGGACGCATCACCAGCTTGGTCGAGAAACCGGCCGACCCGCCGTCCGACCTGGCGGTCGCCGGGGTGTACGTGTTCGACGCGGGCATCCACGACGCCATCGAGGGCCTCGAGCCCGGCGCCAAGGGCGAGTACCAGATCACCGACGCGATCGCGCGCCTCATCGCCGACGGCAAGCGCGTGACGCCGGTCGAGGTCGAGGGCTGGTGGAAGGACACTGGCAAGGCCGAGGACATCCTCGACGCCAACCGGCTGCTGCTGCTCGAGCGGCGGCGCTCGCTGCAGGGCGAGATCGAGGAGTCCGAGATCGTCGGCGACGTCGTCGTCGAGCCGGGCGCGGTCGTGCGCCGCTCCACCGTGTTCGGCCCGGCGCTCATCTCGTCCGGGGCGCTCGTCATCGACGCCTACGTCGGGCCCTTCACCACCCTGGGCAGCGGCGTCCGGGTGCAGCGGGCGGAGATCGAGTACGCCGTCGTCGGCGAGGGGACCACGCTGCGCGACGTGGGCGCCCGCATCCAGGGGAGCCTGATCGGCGAGGACGTGTTGGTCGCAGGCGTCTCGGCGCGCCCCAGCGCCCACCGGCTGGTGGTCGGCGACAAGAGCCGCATCGAGCTGCAGCAGTAGGCGGGGAGGAAGCGCTGGGATCGATCGTCCGGCGTGACGTCGGTGGCCGATCCGAGGTCCCGCGCTGGCCCGCTTGGCCGAAGATCGAGAAGATATTCACATATGCCGGGACATTCTCATGCCGGGGGCCGGTACGCTGATGGCCACACCACCGAGGAGGTATGCGGATGAGCAGGTTCGAGAACACCGTCGCCTTGATCAGCGGGGGAGCCCGAGGCATGGGCGCCTCACACGTGCGCGCGTTGGTGGCCGAGGGGGCCAAGGTCGTCATCGGCGACATCCTGGCGGACGAGGGCGAGGCCCTGGCCAAGGAGCTCGGCGCGGCCGCGCGGTTCGTCAAGCTCGACGTCACCAAGGAGGCCGACTGGCAGGCGGCGGTCACCGCCGCCGAGGAGCTCGGCGGCCCGGTCAACCTGCTGGTGAACAACGCCGGCATCGTCGGCTTCGGCGGGGTCACCGAGACGTCCCTCGAAGACTTCGAGCGGGTGATCGACATCAACCTCGTCGGCGTCTTCCTCGGCATGAAGCACGCGGCCCCGGCGATGAAGCGCGCGGGGGGCGGCGCGATCATCAACATCTCCTCCACCGCCGGCATGATGGGTTACGCCAACATCGCCGCCTACGTCGCCAGCAAGTGGGGCGTCCGCGGCATCACCAAGGCCGCCGCCATGGAGCTGGGGCGCGACGGCATCCGCGTCGTGTCGATCCACCCCGGCCCCATCCGGACGCCGATGACGCAGGGCATGGGCGACGAGATGACCGCCACCCAACCGATCGCGCGCTTCGGCGAGCCGGAGGAGGTCACCAAGCTGGTGCTCTTCCTCGCCGCCGACGCCACCTACAGCACGGGTTCCGAGTTCATCGTCGACGGCGGCGCCCTGCTCGGGCCGCTGACGCCGGTCGAGCTGAACGGCTGACGAACGGCGCCCTCCGGGCGCACCGCCACCCCCGCCCGCCGGCACGCTCCACGCCGGCGGGCGTTCTGCGTGCTTGGCGTCACACGCATCTTGAACCAATGTCCACTTCTCTTTGTACGTTTTGCGCATTGGCTCGGTGCATTGGCGCGTTAAGCGCTCTAGATTGGCTCAGCGAACCCCCATTGCTTGACATCTTGCACATCGGCGCATAACCTGTCGGCCATCCCGCGCGCCGCTTGGCGTGCGGACCCCCACAGGAGGTCCCCATGCGTCACTCGTTGGTCCCTTGGGTTCGGACCACGGCCCTGGCCACGGCCCCACTCGTCGGCATGGCGTTCGCCCAGGGCGAGTCGATCGCCGAGCTGGCCTACGCCCTCGACACCTTCGCGCTGCTCATGTGCGCGGTGCTCGTCATCCACATGAAGCCCGGCTTCGCCCTCCTCGAGGCCGGTCTCCACGGCTCGAAGAACGCGATCAACATCTTCATGAAGAACTTCGCGACCTTCGCGATCGCGGGCCTCGCCTTCTGGGCCGTCGGCTTCTCGATCATGTACGGCGCGCCGCTCTTCATCTCGGGCTACGAGGCCGACGCCTACCCGGGCGCGGCGGACTTCTTCTTCCAGATGGTGTTCGCCGCCACCGCCGCCACGATCGTCTCCGGCGCCATCGGCGGCCGCATGAAGTTCGGCGCCTACCTGGTCTTCGCGCTGGTGATGACGGCCTTCATCTACCCGCTCCTCGGGTCCTGGCACTGGGGCGGCGGCTGGCTCTCCGAGTTGGGCTTCTACGACTTCGCCGGCTCCTCGGTCGTCCACGCCGCCGGCGGCTTCGCCGCCCTGGGCGGGGTGCTGGCCGTCGGGCCACGCATCGGCCGCTACGTCGGCTCCCGCATCGTCGCGATGCCGGGCCACAACCTGCCGCTGGCCGGCGTCGGCGTCTTCCTGCTGTGGATCGGCTGGTTCGGCTTCAACGGCGGCTCGCAGCTGATGTTCAGCAGCGCCGCCGACGCGCAGGCGATCGCGACCGTCTTCCTCAACACCAACCTCGGCGCCGCCGGCGGCGCGTTCGCGGCGCTGTTCCTCAGCTGGGCGATCTTCAGGAAGCCCGACTTCTCGCTGACGCTCAACGGCGTCATCGCCGGCCTCGTGTCGATCACGGCCGGCCCCGACGTCATCAACGGCGTCTGGGCGGTCGCCGCCGGCGCGACCGGCGGCGTCCTGGTGACCTACTCGATCCTGCTGCTCGACCGGCTGAAGATCGACGACCCCGTCGGCGCGGTCTCCGCCCACGGGACCGCCGGCGTGTGGGGCACGCTGGCCGTCGGGATCTTCGGCGGCGCCAACCTCCTCACGCAGCTCCTCGGGACGCTCGCCTACGCCGGCGTGGCCTTCGTCGCCAGCTTCGCGCTCTTCTCGGCGCTCAAGGCGCTCATGGGCCTGCGCGTGTCCGCCCACGAGGAGGTCACCGGCCTCGACGCCGCCGAGCACGGCGCCCTCGCCTACGTCAACGCCGACGCCCTCAACGACCCCGTCCTGCTGGGCGCGGGCGACTGACCCCCAGGAGACCCAGGATGAAGCTCATCACCGCCATCGTCCGTCCCGAGCGGCTCCCCGCCGTCAAGGAGGCGCTGTTCAAGGCCGGCGTCCGCGGCATCACCATCAGCCGCGTCAGCGGCCACGGGGGCCAGGCCGGCATCGCCGAGCAGTACCGCGGTGCCCAGTTCGTCGTCGAGTTCCGCGAGAAGATCGAGCTGAAGATCGCCGTCTCCGAGCCCTTCGTGCAGACGACGATCGACGCGATCGTGGCGTCCGCCCGCACGGGCAACGTCGGCGACGGCAAGATCTTCGTGCAACCGCTGGAGCACGTCGTGCGCATCCGCACCGGCGAGGAGGACACCGAGGCGCTCACGCCCGTCGGGGCCTGAGGTCGTCGCGCGCGGGAACCGGGGGCGTCCGCCCCCGGTTCCTCGTCAAGCGGCGAACGGTGATGTGGCGCGAACGTGCGAACCTGGGACATGACCCAGCCCAGCGCCCCGCCCGCCCGCTACGACGACCTGCGCGCCCTGTTCGTCAACTGCACCCTGAAGCCGTCGCCAGCACCGTCCCACACGCAGACGCTGATGGAGGTATCGCAGGCCATCATGGCCGCCCAGGGGGTGCGCGTGACGCACGTCCGCGCCGAGGACCTCCTGCTGGCGCCGGGCGTGTACCCCGACATGACCGAGCACGGCGCGGCCCGCGACGACTGGCCCGCACTCTTCGAGCAGGTGCGCGAGGCCGACGTCCTGGTGCTCGGCACCCCCATCTGGCTGGGCGAGCGCTCCTCGACCTGTTCGCGGGTCATCGAACGGCTCTACGCCCAGTCGGGCGACCTCAACGAGCACGGGCAGTACGCCTACTACGGCAAGGTCGGCGGCGTGCTCGTGACCGGCAACGAGGACGGCATCAAGCACGTGGCGATGGGCGTGCTGTACGCCCTGCAGCACCTCGGCTACACCGTGCCCCCCCAGGCGGACGCCGGCTGGATCGGCGAGGCGGGACCGGGGCCGAGCTACGGCGACGAGTTGGGCGACGGCCGCCGCGCCGGCTTCGACAACGACTTCACCCAGCGCAACACGACCTTCATGACCTGGAACCTGCTGCACCTGGCGCGAATGCTCAAGGACGCCGGCGGCATCCCGGCGTACGGCAACCAGCGCAACGCCTGGGCGGCGGGGCGCCGGTTCGACCACCCGAACCCCGAGTACCGGTGACGCCGCGCCGCGCCACTACAACCCGACGACCACCCCGCCCCGCGCGGGCAGCCGCACGTGCGCCAGGCCGTCCTCGACGTCGACCGCGGCGGCGCCCAGCAGCGGCAACCGAACGCCGGCCCGCAGGCCGGTGATCGGCACGCGAGCGTGCGCGTCGGCGTCGCGCTGGTTGACCACGACCAGCAGGTCGTCGTCGCCCAGGCGGCGGCGGATCGCGACGACGCCGTGGTGGGCGTAGGGCAGCTCCGTGTCGCCCGTCCGCAGCGCCGGGTGCGCGTGCCTCAGCGCCGCCAGGTCGCGCACCCAGGCAAGCCGCTCGCGGTCCCAGGCGTCGGCGCGGTCCCAGGGGAACGCCTCGCGGCAGTCGGGGTCGTGGCCGCCGTCGAGGCCGATCTCGTCGCCGTAGTAGACGCACGGCGCCCCGGGGAGGGTGAACAGCAGCAGCAGCGCGCGCCGCACCGCGTCGGCGTCGCCGCGCAGCACCCGGGCGACGCGTGGCGTGTCGTGCGAGCCGAGCAGGTTGAGCTGCGCCTCCACGACCGCCCGCGGGTGGCGACCGAGCTCGGCGCGCAGCGCCTTGGCGAAGCCCTTCGCCGTCAGCGGCGGCACCGCCCTGTAACCGCACTTGGCGACCTCGTCGACGTCGATCTCGCGCGCCGCGAAGCCGAGGACCGCCTTGGTGACCGGGTAGTTCATCACCGCGTCGAACTGGTCGCCCTGCAGCCAGCGCCCGGCGTCGTCCCAGATCTCGCCCACCAGGTACGCCTCGGGGTTCACCGCCCGGCAGCGGCGCCGGAACTCGCGCCAGAAGGCGTCGTCGTCGATCTCGTTGGGGACGTCGAGGCGCCAGCCGTCGGCGCCGAAGCGCAGCCAGTGCTCGGCGACCGTCATGAGGTACGCGCGGACCTCCGGCGTGGCCGTGTTGAGCTTCGGCAGCGCCGGGAGGTCCCACCAGGCCGCGTAGCGGCGGACGCCGTCGCCCTCGCCGTAGGCGCCAAGGGGGAAGCCCTCGACGTGGAACCAGTCGCGGTAGGGGCTCGCCTCGCCGTTCTCCATGAGGTCGTGGAACGGGAGGAAGCCACGGGAGGCGTGGTTGAACACCCCGTCGAGGATCACCCGCATGCCGCGCGCATGCGCAGCGTCGAGCAGGGCGCGCAGGGCCTCGTCGCCGCCGAGCATGGGGTCGACCGTGAGGTAGTCGTGCGTGTGGTAGCGGTGGTTGCTCCCCGACGCGAAGACCGGGTTGAGGTAGATCGCCGTGATCCCGAGGTCGACGAGGTGGTCGAGCCGGTCCACCACGCCGTAGAGGTCACCGCCCTTGTAGCCGTGCACGGTCGGCGGCGTGTGCCACGGCTCCAGCCCGGAGGGCTGCGCCACGCGCCCGCTGCGGGCGAAGCGATCGGGGAACACCTGGTAGAAGACGGCGTGCTTGACCCAGTCGGGCGTGTGGACGTCGGCGGCCATGGGGCAGGATACCCGCCGGGCCGGGAGGTCCACGGGGCCGGGAGCCGTGCTGGGTAGGCGGGTGCGCCGACCGGCGGCGTACCCGCACGCGGTGCGCCCGATCCACGGCGCGCCGGACCGACGGCCCGCCCGGCAGGCGAGCCAGCACATGATCCGTGTTACACTGGACCCGTGGCCAACCTGACCCTGGTGATCGACGACGACCTCCTCTGGCGCGCCCGCCTGCGCGCCCTGGCCCAGGGCACGTCGGTCAACGCCGTGGTGCGAGAGATGCTGGCGACCTACGCGGCCGACGAGCGGGTGCTCCGAGGTCGCCGCCGGGTGGCCGAGCTGGCCCGCGCCTCGACCGCCGGGCGCTCTGGCGCGGGGCGTCGTTGGACGCGCGACGAGCTCTACGAGGACCGCGGGCGGTGACGGTCTTTCTCGACACCAACGTGCTGGTCTACGCCTTCGACGGGTCGGAGCCCGCCAAGCGCGCCCGCGCCGTGGCCCTGATCGAGGACGAGGCGCTCGACGTCGTCGTCAGCGCCCAGGTCCTGAACGAGTTCTACTGGACGGTCACGCGCAAGCTCGACCCCAAGGTCCCCGAGGACGTGGCGCAGGACGTGGTTCGCGGCCTGGCACTGGGCCGTGTCGTGCCGGTGGACGCAGCACTCGTCGAAGAGGCGATCGCGCTCTCCCGGCGCCACCGCCTGAGCCTGTGGGACGCGGGCATCGTCGTGGCGGCGCAGCGCGCCGGCTGCCGCGAGCTCCTCACCGAGGACCTCGCGGACGGACAGGCGTTCGGCACGGTGACCGTGCGCGACCCGTTCGCCTGAGCCCTACGGTCGGGGCCCGGCGCGATCCGCCCCGGCCCTCCCGCGGCCGGCAGGGATCCTGCCGCATGACCCC
>JAHYJQ010000046.1 GCA_019429025.1 Trueperaceae bacterium
CCACCCCCTCGGCGGGGCCGACGGCGGCGGCCCGGTAGGCGGCGTCGAAGCCGAGGCCGCCCTCGGCGAAGCGGCCGAGCGCCCCGCCGCCCGCCTTGGCGGCGATGGCGCCCTTGCCCCGCTCGTAGATCCACCAGCCGGCGAAGAGGCCCGCGGCGGCGACGAGAACGGAGGCGAGCACCAGCAGCCACTCGACCCACAGGGGCGAGTGAAGCGTGGGAAGGGGCGCGAGGGCGGGCGCCAGCCAGTCCTTGAACCAGTTGGGGAACGCGAAGGCGGGGAGGCCGACGAAGCCCGCGAGGGCCGCGAAGGCCGCGAGCACCATCAGCGGGACCGTCATCAGTGGCGACGACTCGTGCACCTTGGCGGCCGCCTCCTTCGTCAGGCGCGACGGCCCGGCGAACACGCGGTGGTACCAGCGGAACATGTAGAAGGCGGTCAGGCCGGCGGTGGCCAGCAGCAGGAAGAAGAGCACGCGGCTGCCGTAGTCCTCGACCAGCGTCGAGTTCCAGGCGCCGCCAAGGATCGCCTCCTTGCTGAAGAAGCCCGACAGCAGCGGCACGCCCGAGATCGCCAGGGTGGCGATGAGCGCGGTGGTGCCCGTCAGCTTCATGTGGCGGCCGAGGCCGCCCATGCGGCGCACGTCCTGTTCGCCGTGCAGCGCGTGGATGACGGAGCCGGCGGCGAGGAACAGGAGTGCCTTGAAGAAGGCGTGGGTGAACACGTGGAAGACGGCGGCCGCGTAGGCGCCGACGCCGATGGCGACGAACATGAAGCCCAGCTGGCTGATCGTCGAGTACGCCAGGATGCGCTTGATGTCGGTCTGCGCGAGCGCGGCGATGGCGGCGATCAGCGCCGTCAGGGCGCCGACCCAGGCGACCACGGCGGAGGCGGCGGGCGCCTGCGCGTAGAGCGGGCTGAGGCGGGCGATGAGGTAGATGCCCGCGGTGACCATCGTCGCGGCGTGGATCAGGGCCGAGACCGGCGTGGGACCGGCCATCGCGTCGGGCAGCCAGACGTGCAGCGGGAACTGGGCGCTCTTGCCGGTCGCCGCGACCAGGTAGAGCAGCCCGATCGTGGTCAGCACGCCGGCGCCGAAGGCGAAGGTGCCGGCCTGGGCGTTGACCTCGGCGATCGTCAGGGTGCCGAAGGTGGCGGCCACCAGGAAGCTCGCGAGGAGGAAGCCGGCGTCACCGATGCGGTTGACGATGAACGCCTTGCGGCCCGCATCGGCGTTGGCCTTCTTGCGGAACCAGAAGCCGATGAGCAGGTAGGAGCAGACGCCGACGCCCTCCCAGCCGACGAACACCAGCACCAGCGAGTCGGCGAGCACCAGCACGAGCATCGACGCGACGAAGAGGTTGAGCAGCGCGAAGTAGCGGGCGTTCTCCTCGTCGTCGCGCATGTAGTCGATGGAGTAGACGTGGATGAGCAGGCCGACGCCGGTGATGACCAGCAGGAAGGTGGTCGAGAGCGCGTCGACGACGACGCCGACCGACACGTCGAGGCCGGCGACGGGCAGGAAGGACCAGAGGGTGAGCGCCACGCCCGCGTCGCGCCCGATGAGGCCGACGAAAGCGACCAGCGAGACCGCGAAGGCGGCGCCCACGGCGACGACGGCGACGATGCCGGGCAGCGGCTCGGGCCAGCGGCGGCCGAAGAAGCCGTTGGCGAGCGCCCCGACGAGGGCGAAGAGCGGGGCCAGCGCGGCCCAGGCGACCGGATCGGACCAGGTACCGTTCACAGCCGCACCTCCGCCAGTCCGTCGACGTCGGTGCTGGCGCGATCACGGAAGATCGCGATGAGGATCGCCAGGCCGACGGCCACCTCGGCCGCCGCCACCGCCAACACGATGAAGACGACCGTCTGCCCGGTCATGCCGGCCAGCGCGTCGAAGCCCGCCCAGTGGCGGGCGTACGCGACGATGGCCAGGTTGGCGGCGTTGAGCATCAGTTCGACGCTCAGGAAGACCATGATCGCGCTGCGGCGGACGAGCACGCCCATCGCGCCGATCGCGAACAGCACGCCCGAGAGGGCGACGTAGGCTTCGGTGGGCACGTTCATCGCTGGCCTCCCGGGCCGAGTGCGCGCGCCTTCCCGGCGGCCGCGTCGCCGCTGCCGGGAAGATCGCGGCCTGCGGGCAGGCCGAAGCCCTTGGGGGCGCCGTGGGCGGACGCCGCCCGGCGCTGGACGAGCGCCACCGCACCGACGACGCCCGTGAGCAGCAGCACGCCCACCAGGTGGAAGGCGAGCAGCAGCTCGCCGAAGAGCGCGTCGGCGATCCCACCGGCCGAACCGCCCTGCAGGTGCAGCGAGACGACCGCCGGGTCGGGCGCCGGCCGGCCGTCCCAGAAGGCGACGAGGGCGATGGCCGTCGCCGTGACGACGGCGGCCGCGTAGGCGGCCCAGCGCAGACCGGGCAGCGAGCGCCGCGGTCCGGCGTCCTGCACGTTGAGCAGCATGAGCACGAAGAGGAAGAGCACCATGATCGCGCCCGCGTAGACGATCACCTGGATGGCGGCGAGGAAGTGGGCCTCGAGCGTGACGTAGGTGACCGCCAGCGCGAGCAGCGTGCCGACGAGCGACAGGGCGGCGTGGATGGGCTGCCTGAGCAGGACCACGCCCAGGGCGCCCACCACCATGACGGCGGCGAGGACGACGAAGGTGGCCATCAGTAGCCCACGCCCTCGAGCTCGGGGCGCGGCGGGGCCGTGAACCCCAGCTCGACGTCCTTGCCCTTGGCGGCGGCCTCGCGCCGCTGCCACTTGGCGCCCTTGACGCCCACCAGCATGTCCTCCTTGCCGTACACGAAGTCCTGGTAACGGAAGTCGGCCAGCTCGAACTCGTGGCCCAGCACGACGGCCCCTGTGGGGCAGGCCTCCTCGCACATGCCGCAGAAGATGCAGCGCAGCATGTTGATCTCGTAGATCGAGGCGTAGCGCTCACCCGCCGAGGTGGGGTTGGCCGGGTCGTTCTCGGCCGCCTCGACGTAGATGGCGTAGGCCGGGCAGGCGGCGGCGCACAGGCTGCAGCCGATGCACTTCTCCAGCCCCGTGTCGGGGTGACGCAGCAGGTGGTGCCGCCCCCGGAAGCGGGCCTGGACGGGCGCCTTCTGCTCCGGGTACTGGACGGTCATCGGCTTCTTGAACAGGTGGCCGAGGGTCACGCCCATCCCCTTGGCGATGTCGAGCACGCTCATCGTTCGCCTCCCTCGGTCGCGGTCGTGTCGGTGGGGGACTGGGCCGAGCGGCCGGGTCCGCCGGGGCGCGCATCGCGGTCACAGCACAAAGGCGATCACCGCCCCCGTCAGCAGCGTCGCGCCGAGCGCCACCTCGAAGAGGTAGAGCCAGCCGAAGCGCATGAGTTGGTCGTAGCGCAGGCGCGGCAGGGTGGCGCGCAGCCAGATGAAGATGAACATGAAGATCGCCATCTTCGCCACCAGCCACACGATCGGCCAGTCGGCGCTGCCGGGGATGATCGCGTTCATGAACGCGGGCCCCTTGTAGCCGCCCAGGAAGAGCGTGCTGATGAAGGCCGCGGCGGTGAACATGTTGACGTACTCCGCCATCTGGTAGAGCGCCCACTTGATGCTCGAGTACTCGGTCAGGTAGCCGGCGACGATCTCCTGTTCGGCCTCGGGGAGATCGAACGGCGTCCGGTTCACCTCGGCGACGCCGCTGATCCAGAAGGTCGCGAACGCCACCAGCAGGCCGGGCCACAGCCAGGGGCTGACCGACCACACGCCGAGCTCGACGATCTCGCGCAGGTTGAGCGTGCCGGCGATCATGACGATCGTCAGGACGGACAGGCCGAGGCCCAGCTCGTAGCTGATGATCTGCGCGGCGGAGCGCAGCGAGCCGAGCAGCGCGTACTTGCTGTTCGCCGCCCAGCCGCCGAGGAAGATCCCGTAGACGCCCATCGAGGTCGCCGCGAGGACGTACAGCAGCCCGATGTCGAGGTCGACCACCCACGGGTCGAAGCCGAAGAGGCTGCCCGCGGGCCCGCCGGGGATGGCGCCGAACGCCGCCAGGGCGAAGGTGATCGAGATGGCCGGGGCGAGGACGAAGACGAACTTGTCTGCCCGCGACGGCATGATGTCCTGCTTGAAGATCGACTTGAGGGCGTCGGCGATCGGCTGCAGCAGGCCGAACGGCCCGGTGCGGTTGGGGCCGATGCGGTGCTGCATGCGGCCGAGCATGCGCCGCTCGATGAGCGTCATGTAGGCGAACGCCCCGAGCAGCGCGACCGCCAACAGCAGCGCCTTGAGGAACACGGTCAGCAACGACTCAGCCATCAGGCCACCTCGAGCGCTCGTCGCTCCAGCGCGATCTGCTTGAGGTCGATCGGCACCAGGCCGACCGGCTCGTCGGGGGTGGCGGGCACCGTGGCCAGGCCGGCGGGGACCGCCTCGCTCGGGCGCACGACCAGCCGCCGGGGCACGCCGGCCACCGGCACGGTGACCTCGTCGCCCGCCCGCAGCTTCAGTTCCGCGGCGTCGTCCGGGTGCAGGCCCAGCGCCAGGCCGCCGGTGGCGGCGAGCAGGTGCGGGTTGCGATCGAGCACCTCGGCCCGCACCATCGTCGGCACGCGCAGCGCGCCGCCGTGCGCGGGCGCCTCGTGGGCGGCGACGGCCACCCGCGCGGGGCCGCGCTTGGCAGGCGCCCACGCCCCGAGGCCGGGGAGGGCGTCGAGGTCCACGCCGAGGCTCTTCTTGAGCCAGCGCCGCGCGCTCTTGACGCTGCGCCCCTCGAGCCGCTGGCCGGCGGCCTCGCCGAAGGCCTTGACGAGCCCGGTCAGGTCGCGCGCCTCACCGGCGTCGACCGGCGCGGCACGCACCGGCAGCATGCGCCCCTCGAGGTTGACCACCGTGCCGTCCTTCTCGTAGCCGGTCGCCGCCGGCAGGACCACGTCGGCGAGCTTCGCGGTCGCCGTCAGGAACGAGGCGTGCACCACCAGCAGCTCGAGCTGGCCGAGGCGCTCCGCCATCGCGGGGTCGATCGCGGGGTCGAGCTGCGACAGGATGAGCGCCTTGGCGCCGGCCAGCATGCCGCCGTACGCGTAGCGCGCGTGGCTCGGGGCGACGCCCACGAGCTCGAGGCCGTAGCTGTTGGCCATCGGGCCGAGCGGCATCGGCTTGGCGCCCACCGCGCGGCAGAAGTGCAGGGCCGCCTCGGTCGCCTGCAGGCTCGCGAGCACCCAGCCGCCGAGCACGACGACGGCGGTCTCGGCCTTGGTCAGGCCCGCGACGGCGGCCGTGGCGGCCTCGAGCGGCATGCCCAGCGCCTCGGCGTCGGGGGTGCCGCCCTCGGCAAGCGCCGTCAGGGCGCGGAAGAAGGCGTGCTCGCCGCCCGCCGGGTAGCGTGCCGACCGGCCGGCGTGGCGCATGAGGTCGACGCGCACGGGCGCCGCGACGGTCAGGATCTCGGCGCGCCGCGGCGCGCGTTCCTTGAGGCGCAGGTCCGCGATCGGCGCGCCGTGATCGAAGAGGGCCGGCGGCGTCACCCCGCGCAGCGCGTCCTTGATCCGCAGGTCGACGATCGGCACCTCCTCGGTGACGTCGCCCACCACGAGGATCGCGCCGGCGACCGCCAGCTCCTGGAGCCGTGCCTGACCGCCCGGGGCGATGACGCCGCCCGCGGGCCGCGGGGCGTGGTCGAGCTGGCCGCTGCCGAGGTGGTCGGCGAGCGCGCGCGCGGCCACGCCCTCCTCGAGGGTCGCGTCGGCGCGGATGGCGACGCCGACGTCCCTGCCGTTCAGCTCCCGAAGGCGCGCGGCGACGTAGCCCAGCGCGTCGTCCCAGTCGGTCTCGACGAGCCGGCCGTTGTGGCGGACGAGCGGCCGGCGCACCCGGTCGGGGGCGTCGGCGTACTCGTGGCCGAAGCGGGTGCCGTCGTCGATCCAGGTCTTGTTGATCTCCGGCTGGTGGCCGGCCTTGATGCGCTCGATGCGCCCGGTCCGGCCGTCGACGACGATCGCGCTGCCGGAGGCGTCGTCGAGGCTCGTGGTCTCGGTGTGGTGGTACTCCCAGTTGCGGCCGCGGAAGCGGCTGGTGGTGTCGAGCAGCGCGCCCACCGGGCAGATGTCGGTGATGTTGCCGGTGAAGTTGCTCGGCAGGCCCTCCTCGAGGGTGCCGATGTAGGTGTGCCCGCCGCGTTCGATGAAGTCGAGGACCTCATCGCCGGGCACCTCCTCGAAGTAGCGCACGCAGCGCTTGCAGTGGATGCAGCGCTCGCGGTCGAGGGTGATGAGGTCGGAGAGCGCGTGGTGCTTCTCCTGGTGCCGCTTGTCGAACACGAAGCGCGACAAGCCCTCGCCGTACTCGTAGGCGCGGTCCTGCAGCTCGCAGGCGCCGCCCTTGTCGCACACGGGGCAATCGAGCGGGTGGTTGATGAGGGTGAACTCGACCATCCCGTGCTGCGCCGCCTTGACCTGCTCGGAGCGGGTGTCGACGACCATCCCGTCCATGACGGCGGTCGTGCAGGTGGCCATGAGGTTGGGGAACCAGAAGATCTTCGGCTCGCCGGTCTCCTCGTCGAGGACCCAGCTGCCGTCGCGGTCCTTGCGCGGCGCGCCGACCTTGGCCAGGCACATGCGGCAGGCGCCGATCGGCGACATGTACGGCTGCGAGCAGAAGTAGGGGACGTCGGAGCCGGCCGCGAACACCGCGTCGATCGCGCTGGTGCCGGGCGGCAGGTCGAGGGTGACGCCGTCGACGACGACCTTCATTCCGCCCACCTCGAGACCGTCGGGTACTTGGGCTGGCCGTGGTCGACCAGGTGCTCGTACTCGTGCCGGAAGTGCTGGAACGAGGCCGCCACCGGCATGGCGCAGGCGTCGGCGAGCGGGCAGAAGGCGGTCCCGCGCAGGTTGCGCACCATCTCCTCCATCAGGGTGAGGTCCTCGCGCGTGCCGAGCCCGGCGAGCAGTTTCTGGTACATCTTCGGCAGCCAGGTGGCGACGCCCTCGCGGCAGGGCGTGCACTTGCCGCAGGACTCGTGGGCGTAGAAGCGCACGACGTTGGCCATCGCGTCGACCATGCACTGCGACTCGGGGACGACGATGACGCCGCCGGTGCCGAGCATGCTGCCGACCTTGGCCATGGTGCCGTAGTCCATCGGCAGGTCCAGCGTCTCGTCGGACCAGGGCAGCATCGGGGTGCTGGAGCCCCCTGGGATGATGGCCTTGGCGGGCTCGGTCGGCCCGCCGCCGAGGTCGAAGATGAGCTCGCGGAAGGTGGCGCCCATCGGCATCTCGTAGACGCCGGGGCGCGCGACCGGGCCGCTCAGCTGGTAGAGCTTGGTGCCCTTGCTGTCGTCGGTGCCCATCGCGGCGTACCAGGCGGCGCCGCGGCCGATGATGTGCGTCACGCTGCAGAAGCTCTCGACGTTGTTGATCGTCGTCGGCCGGCCGTAGACGCCCGCCTGGGCCGGGAAGGGCGGCTTGAGCCGCGGGTTCGCGCGCAGCCCCTCGAACGAGTTCATGAGGGCCGTCTCCTCGCCGCAGATGTAGGCGCCGGCCCCGCGGTGGAGGATGATGTCGAAGTCGAAGCCCGGGCTCGCCGGCGTCGCCTCGTCCCCCTCACCTTCCGCCTCGGTGGCGAAGACGCCGCGGCCGAGCAGGCCCGCGGCGCGGGCCTCGGCGATCGCGGCCCGCATGCGCTCGTAGGCCAGGTAGTACTCGCCGCGCACGTACAGGATGCCGATCGTGGCCTGGATCGCCCAACCGGCGATGAGCATCCCCTCGATGAGCTGGTGCGGGTCGTCCTCCATGAGGTAACGGTCCTTGAAGCTGCCCGGCTCGGACTCGTCGCCGTTGCACACGATGAAGCGCTGGCGCCCGTCGATCGGCGGCATGAAGGACCACTTGAGCCCGGCGGGGAAACCGGCGCCACCGCGGCCGCGCAGGCCGGAGGCCTTGACCTCGTCGATCACCTGCGTCGGGGTCATCGTCGTCAGGGCCTTCTCGGCGGCGCGGTAGCCGCCGCGGGCGCGGTAGTGCTCGAGCGTGTGCGCCCCGTCGACGCCGACGTGGCGGTAGAGGGTGACCTCGAACCGCGGATCGAAGCGGCTGGTGATCGCCGCGGGCTTGTCTGCGACGGCGCTCACGCGGCGCCCCCTTCCTCGTCCGACGAGCCGCCAGGCGCGTCGGCAGGCGCATCGGCCGGCCCCTCGGCGGGCCCGCCGGCCGCCGGCTCGGCCGCCGGTTCGGCGCGCGCGGCCTTCTGGGCCGACACGTTGTCGCCGCCCCGCTCGCGCGTCGGCGCCGGCTCGTGACCGGCACGCATCTCGGCGAGCAGCTCGGCGAGGCGCGTGCGGGTGACGCGCTCGTGGTAGGTGTCGTTGACCTGCAGCACCGGCCCGGTGCCGCACGAACCGAGGCACTCGACGTTCTGCAGCGAGAAGGTGCCCGCGGCGTCGGTCTCGCCGGAGACCAGCCCGGTCTCCGCCACCAGCGCGCGGTAGAGCTCGTCGCCGCCGGCGAGCTTGCACGACAGCGTGCGGCACACCTGCAGGTGGAAGCGGCCGACGGGGTGCTCGTGGAACGTGCTGTAGAAGCTCATCACGCCCTTGGCCTCGGTCGCGGTGACGCCGACGATGTCGGCGATCTCGTGCAGCCGCGCCTCGCTGACGTGGCGTTCCGCGCGCTGCACCTCCCACATCAGGGGCATGAGGGCGGAGCGGCGCCCGCCCAGCGGGTAGCGGTCGAGGATCTCTTGCAGCAACTCGGGCTTGTCCTCGAAGAACGGCTGCAGGGTGGGCAGGTCCATCGCGTGGCTCACTTGTCGACGTCCCCCATCACGGGGTCGATGGAGGCGATGTTGACGACCATGTCGGCGAACAGGCCGCCGACGCAGGTCGCCTCCAGCGACTGCAGGTTGACCAGGCTCGGTACCCGGATCTTGACCCGGTACGGCATCGAGCCGCCGTCGCTCACCAGGTGGTAACCGAGCTCGCCGCGGGCGGACTCGGTGGCGACGTAGGACTCCGCGCGCGGCGGGTGGAAGCCCTCGGTCACCAGCTTGAAGTGGAAGATGACGGCCTCCATCGAGGTCTCGAGCTCGCGCCGGGGCGGCAGGCTGATGCGCCGGTCCGGGTCCTTGATCGGGCCCGGCTCGAGGCGGTCGAGCGCCTGGCGGCAGATCTTCATGCTCTGCTCGAACTCGGCGAAGCGCATCATGATGCGCGCGTTGGCGTCGCCCGCCGTGCTGGTGGGGACGTCGAAGTCGTAGTCCTCGTAGCCGGAGTAGGGCGCGGCCTTGCGCTGGTCGAGCGCGATCCCGGAGGCGCGCAGCGAGGGCCCGGTCAGCCCGTTGGCGATGGCGACCTCGGGCGGGATCACGCCGACGCCCTTCGTCCGGTTGACGAAGATGTCGTTCTTGGCGAACATGTCGGCGTACTGCTCGACCATCTTGGGGAAGTCGTCCAGGAAGGCGCGGGCCTTGTCCTCGAAGCCCTCGGGCAGGTCGTAGGAGAGGCCGCCCACGCGGAAGTAGCCGTAGTTCATGCGCACGCCGGTGACCATCTCGAACAGCTGCAGGATCCGCTCGCGCTCGCGCATCGTGTAGAAGAAGAGCGTCAGCGCGCCCATGTCGAGGATGCCGGTGCCGAGGAACAGCAGGTGGCTGGCCATGCGGTTGAGCTCGGTCAGCAGCACCCGCACGCGCTGGGCGCGCTCGGGGACCTTGGCGTCCACCAGCTGCTCGGCCGACAGCACGTAGGCGAGATCGTGGCCGAACGAGTGGGCGTAGTCCATGCGGTTGGAGTACGTCACCACCTGCTGGTAGGTGCGGTTCTCCATCGTCTTCTCGAAGCCGGTGTGGAGGTAGCCGACCTGCGGCGTCAGCCGCACGATGCGCTCGCCGTCGAGGTCGACGACCAGCCGCAGCACGCCGTGGGTGCTGGGGTGCTGCGGGCCCACGTTGATGCGCATGAGCTTGGTCTCGAACTCGCCGGTCTCCTCGAGCGCCAGCGCGCCGCGCCCCATCTCCTGCACGGCGGTGCGACCGCGTTCGAGCTTCATGCGTCACCGCCCTTCCCGTCGGCCTCGATGGCCGCGGAGAGCACGCCCTTGCGGGCGCCGCCGATCCAGCCGGTCCGTCCCTGGCTGGCGCCGATCATGCCCGCGCGGAAGGTGGCGGGGTCGAGGAAGCGGCCGTCGTTGAACAGCGTCGGCGACTCGCCGAGCGGGAAGTCCTTGCGCAACGGGTGCCCCTCGAGGTCCTCGGGCGTGACGAGCTTGCGCAGGTCGGGATGACCCTCGAAGACGACGCCGAAGAGGTCGTAGACCTCGCGCTCCATGAACGCCGCCGCGGGCCACACGTCGGTGACCGTCGGCAGCGCGTCGCCGTCGTCGAGCTGGACGCGCAGCGAGCAGCGCTCGTTGGCGGCGACCGCGTGCACGTGGTAGCTCACCGAGAAGCGCGGGCCGCCGTGCCCCGGGTAGGTGAGCCAGTCGATGGCGAACACGTCGAGCAGCAGGTCGAAGCCGTGCTCGCGCGCCGTGGCGGCGGCCTGGTGGATGGCCGCGCGCGGCACCACGAGGATCGCGCCCGAGAGCTGATCCGCCCGCTCCGCACCCAGGTGCACGAGGGCCTCGGCGAGCGCGGCCACCTTGGCGCCGGCCCGGTCCGCGGTGCCGGCGCTCATCGCGCCCACCCCTCGACCATCGGCAGCTCGATGCCGGCCTCGTCGAACGTCTCGCCCCGCACCTTCTTCTGCAACTGCAGGACGGCGTAGATCAGCGCCTCGGGCCGCGGCGGGCAGCCCGGGACGTAGACGTCGACGGGGACGACCGAATCGACGTTCTGCACGATCGCGTAGTTGTTGAACATCCCGCCCGAGGAGGCGCAGGCGCCCATCGAGATCACCCACTTGGGGTTGGGCATCTGCTCGTAGACGCGCCGCATGACCGGCGCCATCTTCTTCGACAGGCGCCCGGAGACGATCATGACGTCGGCCTGCCGGGGGCTGGCGCGGAAGACCTCCGAGCCCAAGCGGGCCATGTCGTGGTGGGCGTTGGTGGACTGCATCATCTCGATGGCGCAGCACGCGAGCCCGAAGGTCGCGGGCCACAGGCTGTTGGAGCGACCCCAGGCGACCAGCCGGCCCAGGGTGGAGAACAGGATGCCGTCCTTCTCCAGCTCCATGACGTCCTTCTCGAACACGTCGGTGAGGCCCACGTCAACTCACTTCCACCGGAGCACGCCCTTGCGCAGGACGTAGACGTAGGCGACGCCGAGGATGGCAACGAACAGGATCGCCTGGACGAAGAGGAACTGCGGCGCCATGCCGAAACGCACCGCCAACGGGAAGAAGAACGCGGTCTCGATGTCGAACACGATGAACAGCATCGCGACCAGGTAGAAGTGCACCGGGAAACGCTCGCGGGCGGAACCCGTGGCCGGGATGCCCGACTCGTACGCCTCGAGCAGGTCGCCCGTGGTTCGCTTCGGACCCAGCAGGGCGCCCACCACGAGCGCCGCCGCGGCGATGAATCCGGCCGCGAGGAACATCATGAGCAGGTTCTCGTACAACGTGGTCGTCCTCTCTCCCCCGGGTGGGGCCGTGCGGCGCGGGCCCGGGGCGGTGGCATCATGCCACGGGCGGCGGGACGCGGGCGGACCGTCACGGGGCACGCACGCCCAACCGACCTGGGCAGGGTCCCGGCGACGGGCACGGGGTCATGACCCACGACCGCTCGTGCCGTGATTCACGACCCAGACACGCCCCCGAGTCTACCAAGCGCCGTGGGCGCCAACAAGGCGACCGTCCCCGCGACGGGCCGCGCCCACGAGCCTGGTACCATGGTTGACGCAGCTCGGCCCCGGCGCGTATGCTCCGTGGCGCTGTCGGGTCGTTAGCTCAGTTGGCAGAGCAGCTGACTTTTAATCAGCGGGTCGTAGGTTCGAGCCCTACACGACCCACCAACGAGGCCCCTTCGACTAGCGGTTAGGTCACTACCCTTTCAAGGTAGCGGCACGAGTTCGAATCTCGTAGGGGTCACCACGATCGGCGGGGCGCAAGCCCCGCCGGTTCGTATACCGGGCCGCGCGGCGTGCCACGATGACGGTCACGGGGCACGCGGGCGGTTAGCTCAGCCGGTAGAGCACCTCCTTTACACGGAGGGGGTCGGGGGTTCGAGCCCCTCACCGCCCACCACGCCTCTTCCCCGCGCCGCTAGGTCCCGGCCCAGCGGTGCCCGGCCGCGGCCCAAGCCCTGCGGCGTCCCATGGCCGCGCCGTCGTACGCTCCCGGCGTGGACCCCGATGCCGCCCGCGCACTCGCACGCGACCTCATGGACCGGCATGGGCTCGGCGACTGGAGCTTCCGCTTCGATCGCGCGCGTCGCCGTCTCGGCTGCTGCCGCTACGACGTCCGCACGATCACGCTCTCCCGCCACCTCGTGACGCTCAACCCCGTCGACGTCGTGCGCGACACGATCCTGCACGAGATCGCCCACGCCCAGACCCCCGGCGCGAAGCACGGCCCCGCGTGGCGCGCGCGGGCGGTCGCCCTCGGGGCGGCGCCGCGCGCGTGCGCGTCGGCCGACGCGGTGACGCTGCCGCCCGCGCCGTTCGCGCTGGTGTGCGACGCCTGCGGCGCCCGCATCGCGCGCTACCGGCGCCCGCGCCGCCGCTACGTCTGCCGCCGCTGCTGGCAGCGCCACGTCGCGGGCCACGGGCCACGCCCCGAGCCGCTGCGGGTGGTCCGGGCTCAGGAGCCGCGCCGAACGGTCTCCGGCACCCCGTAGGCGAAGGTGAGCGCCGCGCCGGCGCCCACCGCGGCGACGGCCAGCGTCGCGAACGCCAGCCCCAGCGCGTCCGCCAACGCACCCACCAGCACGGGCCCGCCCATGGCGCCACCGTCACCCACCAGGCGCCAGGCGCCGAGGAACTCCCCGACCGCGCCCTTCGGGGCGAGGTCGGCGCCGACGGTCATCATGCTGCCCGAGCCGAGCCCGTTGCCGAGGCCGATGAGCGACGCCACCACCGCGAGGCCGGCGAAGCCCGCGGCGAGGGGCACGAGCGCCATCCCGACGGCCTGCAGCGCGAAGCTCGGCACGATGGCCCACTTGCGCCCGTAACGGTCCATCACCCAGCCGGCGAGCGGGAACAGGACGACGTCGAACGCCGCCGCCAGCGACACGATCCAGCCGACCTGCTGCACGTCGAGCCCCAGCGCCGACGCCGCGTAGAGCGGGATGACGATCCTGCGCCCCGCGCGGATCGCCTGCGCCATGAGGACCCCGGCGGCGGCCGCGCCCAGGCGCCGCCAGCCGAGCGCCCACACGCTCGCCCAGGGCGACGCGGGCTCGTCGCTGCCGTCCCGGGGTGGTGCCGTGTGCGCCGTCACGCCCGGGCGCGCGCGGGCCAGGACGCGGCGACCCACCGGCGGCGCCGACTCGAGGTAGCGCCAGCAGTACGCGAGCGTCAGCCCGGCGACCGCCGCGTACAGCAAGAAGGCGGCCGAGAAGCCGCCGAGCGCGGCGACCACCCCGCCGACCGCGGGGCCGGCGAGGCTGCCGATGCGCTGGGCGCCGCCGAACGCGGCGATCATGCGACCCCGGCGGTGCAGAGGCACGGCGTCGGTGAGGAAGGCGTGCCGCGAGATGCCCCACAGGGCCGCCCCGAGGCCGGCGAGGACGCGCAGCGCGAAGATCGCGACCACGGCGTCGACGAAGGCCGCACCCAGGGCCGCGACGCCGAGGAGCGCGATGCCGAGGAGCATCGCCGTCTTGCGGTCGACGCGGCGCAAGAGGGCGCCCGCGGGCAGGTCGCCGACCAGCATGCCGATCGCCTCCCCCGCCAGCACCAGGCCGACCCACCAGAAAGGCACCCCCAGAGAGGCGACGAACAGCGGCAACACGGGGACGAGCAACCCCTCGGCGAACGCCAGGACCACGGTGGGGACGAACACCGAGCGCCACATCCCGCAGAGCGTACCGTCCGGGACTCACCGCCCGACGGGTGTACCATCGCTCCGAACGTGCCGCGCCCGAGCCTCCCCCACGTGCCGCTCGCCGACCTGTTCGCCGGGGTCAGCGTCGCGCTGGTCGTGATCCCGCAGGCGCTCGCCTACGCCCAACTCGCCGGCCTGCCGGCCGTCCACGGGCTGATCGCGGCCGCCGTCGCGCCCCTGGCGGCCGCCGCCTTCGCCTCCAGCCCGGCCCTGCAGACGGGCCCCACGGCGATGTCCGCCGTGCTCGTGTTCGCCGTCCTCTCGCCGCTGCTCGCCACCGGCACGGCCGCCTACGCGGCCGCGGCCGCGCTCCTGGCCCTGATGGTCGGCGTCGTGCGCATCGTGCTCGGCGTATGGCGGGTCGGCGGCCTGGCCTACGCGATGTCCGGTCCGGTGTTGCGCGGCTTCACGCTGGGGGCGGGCGTCCTCATCGCCGCCTCGCAGGTGCCCGCCGCCCTGGGCGTGGGCGGCGGCGAGGGGCGGCTCCTGGTCACGGCCGCTCGGGCACTCGCGCGCCCGGAACACTGGTCGGTCGGCGCCATCGCGACGACCGTCCTCGCGTACCTGATCCTGCGCGCCGGCAGCCAGATCGGCCCGCGCGTGCCGACGGTCCTGCTGCTCGCCGCCGCGGTGACCGCCATCTCGAGCCTCTCACCGCTGACACTGGGCCCCGTGGTGGGCGCGTTCCCCGCCGCCTGGCCGCGCCCCGACCTCACGCTGCCTTGGCACCTGCTCCCCGACCTCGCCATCGGCGCGGTCGTCATCGCGGTCGTCGGCTTCGCCGAACCGACGGCGATCGCGCGCCGCTTCGGCCGCGCCGGCGCCCACTGGGATCCCAGCCGGGAGCTGATCGGCCAGGGCCTGGCGAACCTGGCGACCGGCGTCACCGGCGGCATGCCCGTCGGCGCCTCGTTCTCGCGTTCGGCCCTGCACCACCGGCTGGGCGCGATGACGCGCGCCGGCGCCGTCATCACCGGGCTGACGGTCCTGGCCCTGATGCCCTTCGCCGGGCTGCTGGCCGAGCTGCCCCGGGCGGTGCTGGCCGCGGTCGTGCTCAGCGCCATCACCGACCTCGTGCGCATCGGCCCGGTCGCCGACCTGTGGCGCTTCGGGCGCATGCAGACGACGACCGCGTGGGCCACCGCCGCCCTGGTGCTGGCCTTCGAGCCGCGCGTCGACGTCGCCGTGCTGGTGGGCGTGGTCCTGTCGATGATCATCCACCTCGCGCGCGAGGGCCGCCTGCTGATCGACACCGAGGTCGACGACAGCCAGGGCCGCATCCGGGTGGACGGCAACCTGTGGTTCGCCAACGCGGCGCACCTCGAGGACGAGGTGCACGGCAGTTGGCACCGCCACCGCACGGTGGAGCGCTGGGTGATCGACCTCTCCCGCGTTCCGCACGTCGACGTCGACGCGGCGGTCGTCCTCGGGCGCCTGCGCACCGAGGCCGCGGAAGTCGGGGTGACCCTGGAGATCACCG
>JAHYJQ010000047.1 GCA_019429025.1 Trueperaceae bacterium
GGATCGAACAGCTGGTGCCGCGCGAACGCGCCGAGGCCGAGCCGCTGGGGCCGTGGCTGCAGCGCCCGCCGATGCGGCGGCATCGCGTCGGCGTCATCGACCACGCGGAGACGCTGACCGACGAGGCGGCCAACGCCTTCCTCAAGACGCTGGAGGACCCGCCGCCGCGGGCGACGATCGTGTTGATCGCCGAGGGCCCCGACGCGCTCCTGCCGACCGTCGCCTCGCGTTGCACGACGCTGCGTCTGGTCCCGGCCGAGGCACCGCCCGAGGTCCGAGCGGCGCTGGCGCCGCACCCTGCGCTGCGCCTGGGCCGGCCCGCGGCGTGGCAGGCAGCCCTGGCCGAACCGGGGACGACGGCCGCCCGTCGGGCGGCGGTCGAACGACTGCTGGGCGCCGTCGGCGGCGATCTCGCGGAGGCCTTCGCCGCGGCGGCGTCGCTGGCCGACACGTGGCCGCCGGGCGATGCCGAGGTCCCCGGCCTGTTGCGCGAGGCCTGGCGCGCCAGCGGCCCGGCCGAATACCTCGCCGGAGACGCGGCGACCACCGCGCTGGAGGCCGCCTGGGCGGCCTACGCCCAGCGCGACCTGGCGCTGCGGGCGTGGGTCCTGGAACTGCGGCGCGCCCGACGAACCTGAGGGACACCCCGTCGCGGCGGTCAGTCGCCGCCCTTGATGCGTCGGACCTCGTCCGCCGGCAGCTCGTGGAAGGTGCCCTCCTCCGTGCGCAGCTCGACGGTGCCGGCGAGGGGGCTCACCTTGACCACGCGGCCGCAGACGCCCGACGCGTCGTGGCAGGCCTTGCCGCCCTTCTTCGGCATGCCCTGGAGCAGCTCCCGGTAGAGGTCGTGCTCGTACTGCAGGCAGCACATCAGGCGGCCGCACGGGCCGGTGATCTTCTCGGGGTTGAGCGGCAGCTGCTGGTCGCGCGCCATGCGGATCGACACGGCGCTGAACGACTGCAGCCAGGTCGACGAGCAGGAGCCGTCGCCGCAGCGGCCGAGCGTGCCGAGCATGCGCGCCTGATCGCGGGGGCCCACGTTGACGAACTCCAGCCGCGCCTCGGTGTGGTCCATCAGCGCCTGGGCGATCACCCGCAGCGGCGCCTGCGCCTCGGCGGTGTAGCTCACCACGAGCGCGGCCTCGTCCAGGGTGAACTCGAGGGCGACGATCTTGACGTCCGCATCGGCCTGCCGGGTGCGGGCGCGAACCAGCCACTTGAGGTCGTCGGCCTTGGCCCGCAGGCGCTCGTGCGCCTCGAGGTCGACCGCGTCGGCGACCCGCAACAGGTGGCCGACGGTGCGCTCCTCGCGGCGGGGCTCGGTGCGCACGCGGCCCACCTCGAGGCCGCGGCGGGTGGTGACCACGCAGTGCGCGCCCACCGGAGGCGGCGTCGGCGGGGCCTCCACGAAGTGGAGCTTGGGGCCGTTGTCGAACGTCACGCCGATGGCGTCGGTCATGCGGTACCTTCCTTCGCGTCCGGCCGAGCGACGCCGGCGGCGATCTCGGCCACCGGCCGCACGCTGCGGCGATGCCACGGGCACGGGCCGGCATGGCGCAGCGCCGCCCGGTGGGCCGGTACGCCGTAGCCCTTGTGGCGCTCGAAGCCGTACGTCGGCCAATCTACCGCTGCGGCGCGCATGCGTGCGTCGCGGTGGGTCTTCGCGAGCAGCGAGGCGGCGGCCACGCTCAGCGACAGCCCGTCCGCGCGGGCGGGGGCCACGACCTCGGGCTGCGGCAGCGTCGCGAAGCGCAGCCGCAGGTAGTCCGTCACGTAGGCGTCGGGGGCGACGCCGAGCTGGGCGATGGCGCGGTGCACGGCGAGGTGGGTGGCGCGCAGCGGACCCAGCTCGTCGACCTCGGCGACGCTGGCCTCGGCCACGGCCCACGCGGTCGCGGTCGCGCGCACGTGCGCGGCGAGGCGCTCGCGCCGGGCGGCGGACACCGTCTTGGAGTCGACGTACGGCAGGCCGGGAAGGTCGGGCAGCACGACGACCGCCGCCACCACGGGGCCCGCCCAGGCGCCGCGCCCGGCCTCGTCCACCCCGGCGACCAGCCGGCAACCGCGCCGGCGGAGCGACCGCTCGAAGGCGAGGTCGGGCGGCACCCTCGTCCGTCAACCCCCGGCGACGGTGACGGCATCGTCACCGACGGGCGTGGCCACGTCGACCGGGATCGTGAAGTAGAAGGTCGAGCCGCGACCCACCTTGGACTCGACCCAGATGCGACCGCCGTGCTTCTCGACCGCCAGCTTGCAGAACGTCAGGCCCATGCCGCTGTCGTAGCGGTCGTGCACCGTGTGCCGCGACTGCTCGAAGGCGTTGAAGATGCGCTTCTGGTCGGACTCGGGGATGCCCTCGCCGTCGTCGCGGATCGACAGGACGAAGTCGTCGTCCTGGTGCCAGGCGCGGAAGTCGATGTAGCCCCCGCGGCGGGTGTGCTTGATCGCGTTCGCCATGAGGTTCGCGAGGACCCGCCGCAGCAGGTTGGGATCGGCATGCAGGCGCTCCGCCTCGGGGCGGACGAGGAAGCCGAAGTGGCGGTCGCGCGGGCCGCCCGAGACGTCGCCGAGGGCCTCCTTGGCGAGTTCGGTGAGGCTGGTCACGACGTCGGGCGCGTACGGCATGTGCCCGTCCTTCATCCGGCGGACGTCGAGGATGTTCGCCGCCAGGTTGAGCAGGTGCTGCGCCTCGCCGCGCGCCAGGCTGAGCAGCTCGTCGACGCCGCCGTCCTCGTGGGTCTCGGCCTTCAGCATCTCCAGCGAGTGGTCGAGGAGCCCCATGACGCTGGAGATCGGGCTCTTGAGGTCGTGCACCAGCATGTGGATCAGGTCGTCCTTGACCCGCTCCGACTCCTTGTAGGCCTGCTCGTAGCGGCGGGACTGCTCCAGCGCGTAGCGGAGGCCACGCTCGGCCTGGCGCCGGTCGAGCAGCCGGCGCAGCGTGACGCGGACCACGTCGGGCCGCGTCGGCAGGGTGACGTACGCGTCGACCCCCTGCTCGACGACCCGCGCGGTCACGTCCGGCTGCGGCGGACCGAGGTACACGAGCGGCACGTCGACCAGCGAGGCGCGGCGGCGCAAGAGGGCGACCAGGTCGAGCTGCGCCACCTTCTCCACGAGACCGTGCTCGAGGACGATCGCCTCGGGCACCGAGCCGCGCGTGTGGTACAGCAACCGTTCGACGTCGGTGAACACCTCGGCGGCCAGCTCGAGCTGCTCGACCACCGGCCGCAGGCCCTCGCCCCTGGCGTCGGTGGCCATGGCCAGCAGCACGTACGGCGCGGCTTTCACCTGCATGCGCGCATCATACCGACAGGCAGCGGGCTCATGGTCCGGTCACCGGCGACGGGTAGGTTGACGCGATGACGGCCATCACCGACCTGTTCGTCCTGCCGTGGGCGCTGCTGGCGCTGCCGCTGGTCGCGCTGCTCCCGCGGGCTCGCGGGCGGCGCTGGCGCATGGCCGCGCTCGCCGCCCTGATCGTGGCGCTGGCGCAGCCGCAGCGGCCGGCGGTCGAGGACCGGATCGCCGTGCTGGTGGACGTGTCCGCCAGCGTGGGGGACGCCGCGCGGGCGGCGGCCGCGCCGTTCCTCGACGGGCTCGGCGACGACGCCTCGATCATCCTGTTCGCCGGCGACGCGACCCGGGTCGACGCGCTGCAGGCCGCCACGCCCGTGGCCCTCGACGTGGGCCGGACCGACCTGGGGCGCGCGCTGGCGGTGGCGGCGGCCGACGGCGCCCGCCGCGTGCTGCTGCTGTCGGACGGCGTGGACGCCGCCGGCGGTCCGCGCACGACCGCGATCGTGAGCGAAGCCCCCGGCGTGCCCCACGCCGCGGTGCCCGTCGACGTGGTGGTGGTGCCGCGCCGACCGAACGCGCGTCTCGAGGCCCTGTGGGCGCCGGATCGGGTCGCGCCAGGCGCCAGCGTCGAGGTGGTCGCCGTCGTCCGCCTGGATCGCCCCGCCCGCGTCACGCTGCGGCCCGACGTCGCCGGGGCGCCGCAAGAGGCGATCGAGGTCGCGCTGCCGGCGGGCCGGCACGCCGTCCCCTTCCGCGTGGTCGCCCCCGCGACCGCGGCGCCCGCCGCCGGCGCGCTGCTGCGGGTGGGCGCGACGCTGGAGGTCGACTTCACGCAGCCCACGGAGGACGATGCCCAGGTGGTCGAGATCGCCGTCACGGCGCCCTCCCCGGTCCTCGTCATCGGCGACGCCGCGATGGCCGACCTCCTGCGCGCACAGGGCTTCGACGTCGAAGAGGGCGGCCCGGAACGCGTCACGGCGCCCTTCCAACCCAGCGCGCTGGTGCTGCGCGGCGGCTCCGGCTCGTTCACGCCCGGGCAGCTGGAACTGCTCGCCCGCTACGTCGACCAGGGCGGTGGGCTGCTGATGACGGGCGGACCCGAGGGCTTCGGGCTCGGCGGGTGGTACCGCACCCCCGTCGAGGCGGTGCTGCCGGTGTCCAGCGACGTCCGCACCGAGGTCACCGTGCCGCAGGTCGCCATGGTCATCGTCCTCGACGTCTCGCAGTCGATGGCGGTCGGCAACCCCAGCCGGCTCGAGCTCGCCAAGCAGGGCGTCATCGACGTCATCGACCTCGCGTACCAGGAGGACCTGCTGGGCCTCGTCGTGTTCTCGGACCCGACCCTGGCGCGCTGGGTCTTCGAGCTGCGACCCGCCACGGACAGCGGCAAGCGGGCGATGCTGGACGCGACCCTGGCCCTGCAGCCGCAGGGGGGCACCGTCCTGCTCCCCGGGTACACGATGGCGCTCGACGCCCTGCGCGCTTCGGACGCCGCGGTCAAGCACGTCATCGTGCTGTCGGACGGCAAGCTCTTCGACCGCCAGGGTCCCTTCGCCGCGAGCGGCAGCGTCGACTGGCTCGGCATCGCGACCGCGGCCCGCCTCGACCGCATCACGACCAGCGCGGTCGCGATCGGTGCGGACGCCGACACGGATGCGCTGACCACGCTCGCGACGGGCGGTGGCGGCCGCTTCTACGAGGCGTTCGACGTCCGCACCCTGCCGAGGCTGTTCGTCGCGGAGGCGCTCACGGCCACCCGCGACCTGCTCCGCGACGAGCCCGTCGCCCCCGAGGGCCGCCGCCACCCGCTGTCGTCCTTCGAGGGCGCGGCGCCCGCACTCTCCGCCTACGTGGCCACCAGCCTCAAGCCCGACGGCGAGGCGCTGTTCATGGCCATCGACGGCGAGCCGCTGCTGGCCGTCGGCCGCTACGGGCTGGGGCGTAGCGCGGCGTTCACCACCGACCTGGGCGCGTGGGCGGGTGACTTCGGTCGCTGGGAGGGGCTGCCGGGGCTGCTCGGCGGCCTCGTTCGCTGGCTGCAGGCGCGACCGGCGCCGTACTCGGCGAGCGTGGCGGTGCGCGGCGCGGCCCTCGAGGTGGTCGTCGACGCCGTGGAGGCGGGCGCCTACGTCAACGAGCGTCCGCTGGTGGCCCGCTTCCAGGGCAGCGAGACGGAGCTCCGCCAGGTCGCCCCGGGGCGCTACGTCGGCGAGCTGCCGGTGCGCGGCAGCGGCGGGACCGTGGTGGTGGCGGACGGCGCCGAGGTCGTCGCCCGGCGCACGGTGGCGACGCCCGACCCGGAGTTCGCGGACGTCGACGGCGCGGCCCTACTGGCGACGCTGGCCTCGCGGACCGGCGGGTCGGTGATCGCGGCCGGCGAGCCGTACGCGCCGCCGGGTGCGCCGTCGGCGGCGCCCCTGTGGGCGTGGCCGGCGGCGCTGGCGCTGCTGCTCGCGCTCGGGGAGTTCGCCGTCCGGCGCTACGGGCCCGAGGACGACGGGCCGTCGAGTGGCGCGTCGACGTCGACCTTCAGGAGCTCGCGCAAGAGGGTCGTGGCGTAGCTCCCCTTCGGCAGCTCGAAGGCGAGCCACAGGTCGTCGCCGACGGCCTCGACCTCGACGTCCGCGCCGACGACGCGGGTGATCCTACGGTCGCCGTGGCGCCGGACCAGGTCGGTCCAGCGCAGGCCCAACGCGTCCAGGACACGCGCCTCTCGCTCGCCGGCCTCGCCGCCGGAGAGCCGGACCTTCTTGCCGTGCAGCGGGAGCGTCGCTGAGATCTCGAGGGCCGCGACGCGCGGCGTCTCGACCTCGGCTTCGGCCACCTCGAAGGTGCCGCCGGTGGCGTGCTTGCGGGCCCAGTCGCCGGCGATCACGCGCTCGAACAGCCCGTCGCGGACGCGCTCCGCAAGCAGCAGGTTGAACACCTGCGACTGCAGCGCGGACACGAAGAAGCGCTGCAGTCGCACGTCGCCGTGCACGCGCTCGCCGCGGACCAGGCGCCAGCCGTCGACGGCGTTGCGCCCGAAGCGCCCGAAGCGCTGCGGCCCGAGGTAGTTGGGTACGCCGCACGCGGCCATCCTGGCTGCGATCGCGCGGACGCGGCCCGCGCCCTCCGGACCGACGTCGCGTACCCGCACGCGGAACGCGTTGCCGCGCAGGTGACCGATGCCGAGCTTGTTGCGGTGCCGGCCGGTCTCGAGCAACTGCACGCCGGGCATGGCCTCGAGCGCCGCCCAGGCCGCGGCCTCGTGCCGCCGTGGCACCGACAGCCACTGCTCCGTGCGCGCCATCTTGTCCTTGAGGCCGGCGACGCCGACGTGCTGTGGCGGGATGCCGGCGGCGACGAGCGCCCGCTGCAGGTCACGGGTGGTCCAGCCGACCTTCTCGACGCGGGCGTACGCGTGGCTGCCTTCCCCGCTCGGCAGGTAGAGGGGCAACTCGCGGACCACGAAGTCTTCCGGATCGGCGCGGACCCGGCCCCCGGCGCCCGGCAGGTCGGGGGTCACGGTCGTGAGATCGGACCAGCGGAAGGTCAGTGCGTGCTCGAGCGCCTCGTCCAACGCCCGCCGGTCCCCGTCGCGCCGCCGCTCGTCGGCGGGGACGGCCCCCGCTTCGTCCCGGCTCACGCGCCTGCGCCGGCGTCGCCGAGGCCCGGCGCGTGCGCCTCGAGGCGCTCCTCGATCAACCGCTCGGCGAGCCTGAAGCGGTCGACGAGCGATGGCGCCTCGAGCAGGGCCTGGCGCTCGTCACCCTCCAGCCGCAGGTTGGCGCAGACGAACGATGCCTGGTAGAGGGGTTCGTCGGGGACGTGATCGTCGACCTGCTGCTCGGCGTCGGCGGCGAAGAAGGTCCGCGCGTAGCGCCTGAAAGCCTCGAGGGCGTCCCAGGCGGCCACCCGCTCGAGGTTGGGGTCTTCGCGCACGACCGGGACGGGCTCGGCTTCGGTGAAGAACAGCGGCCGCTCGCTGCCATCCGACTCCGGCACGTCCTCGCGGCGCGTGATGTCGACCCGCACGCGCTCGCCCCCGTGACCGGTCATGGTGTAGGTGCCGTCGGGACGCTCGGCGAGTTCGACGACCCGGACGACCGTACCGACCGAGGACATGGCGGGGCCGTCGGCCGTCGGCCGGGCGCGGGCGATGACGAAGCGGGGCTCGTCGAGCTCGAGGACCGCCTTGACCAAGCGCTTGTAGCGCGCCTCGAACACCACCAGTGGCACCGTCTGCCCTGGGAACACCACGAGATCGAGCGGGAAAACGGGCACCTCGGCCATGGCCTCACGCTACCAGCCGCGGCGCCCGCGGACGGTGGCCCCAAGCCCCGTGCGGGCGACCATGGTCCGGGTCCCGAACGCACGCCGGCCCCCATCGGGGGCCGGCGAACCTGGCGGAGCGGACGGGATTTGAACCCGCGACCTTCTGCGTGACAGGCAGATATGCTAACCGCTACACTACCGCTCCAGACGCGTTCCCGAGCATACGCAGTCGCTCCTGGGGGTGTCAACCGAAGCGCCGCGGCCGCCGCGCCGGATGCCCGCCCCGGAGCCGCCTCCCGCGCGCACCGGCCTCAGCCGCCCGCCCCGCGGGCCGCGTGGTCGGCGACCACGCCCACCAGCACCAGCAGGCCGATCACCAGGTTGGCGTCGAACGCCCGCAACGCCGCCGCCGGCCCGTGGCGCGCGACCCACACGTGCTGCGCCCCGAGCACCGCCGCCACGACCGCGACGGCCGCCAGGTAGATCGCGCCGAGACCCGCGGCCGGCGCCAGCAGCACGAGCGCGGCCACGGCGAGGACGTGCGCGCCGACGGCGATGCGCGCGGCGACGAGGTCGCCGAAGCGGGCGGGCACGCTGTGCACCCCGTGGGCCTGGTCGAAGCGACGGTCGAGCATCGCGTACACGACGTCGAAGCCGGCGATCCAAGCGCCGACGCCGAGCCACAACCACCACACCGGCGGTGCGAACGCGCCGGTGACGGCGATCCAGCCCCCCGCGGCGGCGGCGCCGATCGTGACCCCCAGCCACGCGTGGCACCACCAGGAGACGCGCTTGACGAGCGGGTAGACCGCCAGGAACACGGCCGCGACCGGCAGCAGCGCGGCGGTCAGCGGGTTGAGCGCCAGGCCCGCCGCCACGAACGCGATGAGGCCCACCCCGGCCAGCAGCCAGCCGTCGGCGACGCCCAGCACCCCGCTGGGGATCTCGCGCGTGGCCGTGCGTGGGTTGGCGGCGTCGATGCGGGCGTCGAGCACGCGGTTGACCGCCATCGCGAAGGTGCGGGCGCCGGCCATCGCCAGCGTCACCCAGCCGAACGTCGCCCAGCCGGGGAAGCCGTCGGCCGCGAGCCACATGCCCGCGTAGGCGAAGGGCAGGGCGAACAGGGTGTGCTGGAAGCGCACGAGCCGCAGGTAGGCGGCCAGGGTGCGTCGTCGGGGCGCGGGGGCCGTCATGCGGGACCCGGCTCGAGGGGGTGCCGATAGCGTCGTCCGTCGGGCATCTCGGCGCGAGCCTACACCCCGTCTGGGCGGGACACCGTGTGCGGACGCCAAAGACACCCGCACCCGCGGACGCCAAAGACACCCGCACCCGCGGACGCGGACGCCTACGCCCGAGCCCAGGCCAGGCTCGGGCCGACGCCGAGCACCGCACGGTCACCCGCGCGCGTCGTCCGCCGGTGGGAAGGTGCGGAGGGCGCGGCGCAGGCGCGGCGCCAGGCTCGCGCTGCTCGCGGCGCCAGCGGGCAGCGACACGGGCGGCCCGTGCCCAACGACGACCACGCGCGGTTCGAGCGCCGCCATGCGCTCCACCGAGCGTCGCGCCTGCTGCATGTCGCTGCTGAAGCCCGCGATCGGCGGGTGCCACCACGGGAACACGTGCATCAGCGCGTCGCCCGCGACGATCACCCGTTCGGACCGCAACCAGAAGCCGACCTGCCCCAGCGTGTGGCCGGGCAGCGCGACGACCTCGAGGCCCTCGCGCACGGCATCGAGGCGGTCGCCGCCGCGCAGGACCCGGTCGACGGGCACGGGCGTCGCGGCCGTCGGCTCGATCCTGCCCAGCAGCCGATGCACGCCGCGCAGGGTCGCCGGATCGGGGCGTGGCGGCCACCCGGGGCCCTCGACCCAGGCGCGGTCGGCCTCCGACGCCCAGACCTCGGCGCCCGACGCCCGGGCGAGTTCGGCGAGGCCACCGACGTGGTCCGGGTGCGCGTGGGTGATCAGCACCCGGCGAAGGTCGCCCGCCGGCGCCCCGATGCGGCGCAGCGAGGCACGCAGCCGACCCAGCGTGCCCTCCGTGCCCGTGTCGATCAGGGTCCAGCCATCGCGCCCCTCGAGCAGCACGACGTTGACCATGAGCAGGCCGATGACGTGAACGCCGGGGGCGACGGTGGTGGGCATGGTCGAAGGGCGTCAGTGCTGCCCGCTCGCCTCCTTGACCGCGTGGGTCGAGAAGCCGAACTGCGGCAGCGCCGATCGGCCCGTCCCCGACAGGATCGACGTCACGAGCTCGGCGAGGTTCGTGCCGCCGACCTCGACGCGCATGGCCAGGTCGCGGCGCAGGTCGTCGAGGGTGCGGTCGTCGAGCAGCGTCTCGCTGCCGTACTTCAGCACGCTGGGCGAGACCAGCAGCAGGTCGGCCTCCTCCGGCGCGATCTGCGTCAGGAAGTCCCGGCCCGCCAGCAGGCCGGTGACGGTCGTGACGGCGCCGAACGTGCGGTTCACCAGCGGCCGCACCTCGAGCTCGAGTCCCTCGACCGTCCGCAGCGGGGCGAGCGCGGCCTCCAGCACGGGCGCGAACAGCGTGCCGGTCGCGCACATCACCCGCAGCGGGCGCGGCAGGGCGGCGGGCAGCGGTGGCGTCGGGCCGTCGATGAAGTCGCGCACCATCCCGACGCCGTTCTCCAGCATGGTAAAGCCCTCGTACGCCGACGCCGGCGGCAGCGGCCGGCCGGCGACCAGGTAGAACTCGTCCGACAGGAAGGCGAAGCGCGTGCCGCGCTCGCGCAGCATCGTGCGCTGGAAGCCCTCGACGCGTGCGACGACGGCGTCCGCCTCCGCGGGCGTGAAGGTCCGCAGGGTCGGCAGGTTGCGGCGGTGGTCGGTCAGCCCGACCGGCACCACGGCGACCGCCTGGACGTTCGGTCGCGAGGCGAGGTACGCGAGCGTGAGGTCGAGCGCCTCGCCGTCGTTGCGGCCGGGCAGCGCCACCACCTGCGTGTACAGGTCGATTGGCTCCAGCCGCTCGATCATGCCGCGCACGCTGGTGGCGGCCGGGTCCTTGACCTTGAGCCGGAACCAGCGCATCATGTCGCGCCGCAATTCCTCGTCGGCCGTGTGCACCGACACGTACAGGGGCGACAGGTGCTCGTCGAGGATGCGTCGGACGTCGTCCTCCGTCAGGTTCGTGAGCGTGACGAAGCTGCCGTAGAGGAAGCTCGTGCGGTAGTCGTCGTCCATCACGTAGAGGCTCTTGCGGAAGCCCTTGGGCATCTGGTGCACGTAGCAGAACTCGCACTGGTTGGCGCACAGCCGCAGCCCGTCGAAGATGACGTCCTCGAACTCGAGCCCGGGGTCCTCCCATGCGACCGTGAAGACGGCCTCCGCGCCGCCGAGCGGGTCGCGCGCCTCGAGGGTGGCCTCGCCGCGTTCGAGCTCGCGGCGGTAGGCGAGCACGTCGCTCACCCACTGGCCGTTGACCCGGACGAGCTCCCACCCGGCGCGCACGCCCGCGCGCTCGGCCGGCGAGCCGGGCGCGACCTCGCGCACGGCCGCGGTGTAGGGCGGCGCGTCGGGATCCTTGGGGGGGCGGGGGGCGTGGGGCACGACGACGCAGCCTAGCAGGTCGCGTGTGCCGCACGCTGCTCGTGCGGCACCTGCCGCACGCTGCGCGTGCGGCACCTGCGGCATACACAACCCGCGCGGCGTCAGACGCCCAGCGTCTCCGCGACGATCGCCAGCCCCGCGACGTGCGCGTCCACCGTCGCGTCGACGTCGGCGTGGTAGCCGCCCCCGAGGGTGGTGACGAGCGGGACGGCGGCGTCGCGGCACCAGGCCGCCACGCGCCGGTCACGCTCGACGACGCCCTCGAGCGACAGCGCCAGGCGGCCGAAGCGGTCGCCGGCGAGCACGTCGACGCCGCCCTGGTAGAGCACCAGGTCGGGCCGCGCCGCGCGCGCGAACGCGGGCAGGCTGCGGTCGAGCGCCGCCAGGTAGTCGCCGTCGCAGGTGCCGTCCGGCAGCGGCACGTCGAGGTCGCTGCGCTCCTTGACGAAGGGGTAGTTGCGGTCGCCGTGCACCGAGTAGGTCGTGATCCTTGGGTCGCCGGCGCACAGCGCGGCGGTGCCGTTCCCCTGGTGGACGTCGAGATCGATCACCAGGACACGCCGCACCGCGCCCTCGGCGAGCAGGGCCCGGGCGGCGACCACCAGGTCGTTGTAGACGCAGAAGCCCTCGCCGCGGTCGCGGAAGGCGTGGTGGGTGCCGCCCGCCAGTTGCGTCCCGAGGCCGGCGTCGAGGGCGGCGCGGGCCGCCGCCACGGTGCCGCCCACCGAGACGCGCGAGCGCCGCACGAGGGCGGGCGACTGGGGGAACCCGAGGCGACGCTCGGCGCGGGCGTCGAGCGCGCAGCCCGCCACGGCGTCGAGGTAGCGGCGGTCGTGGGCCAGCGCCAGGGCCTCGTCCTCGACGGCCGGGGCGTCGCGTACCGCCCACCCCCTCGCCTCGAGGCGCCGGGCGACCCGGTCGTACTTGTCCATGGGGAAGCGGTGGCCGGGCGGGAGGTCGACGCGCAGGGCGCGCGGCGAGAAGGCGACCGGCACGCGCTAGACCTGGTCGTCGACCGGGTCCGCCGCGCGCCGCGGTCCGCTGCTGCGCACGACGAACGCCTGGGCCGGCACCAGCGACTCGCACGCCAGCCGATCGCCGACCGACGGCAGCGGCTGGGCGTCGTCCAGCGGGTCGAGCCCGAGCACCAGCGGCACACCCGCGTCGACGACGGCCAGCGACCCCTCGACCTCGACGACCGTGCCGACGATCCGCAGGCGCGCCGGGCTCACCGCGGAGAGCGACGGGTCGTCGGTCGATCCGCTGGTCCAGGACGACGCCACCGCGTGCACGATGAGACGCACGGGCCCCGTGGGCGCGTCGTACGGACCGGTGCGCTCGAACAGCTGCACGACCGCGCCGCCGACGGCGACCTCGAGCAGGGGGCTGCCCTCCGCACGCGCGAAGGCCACGCCGTCGACCGCGTGCCGACGCCAACGGTCGATGAAGCCCTCTACCGAATCTTCGAACACCTGGCGAGTGTACCGCGACCGAGGCGCAACCCGCGGCCGGCGAACCCGGGGGGTGGTGGTAGACTCCAGGCCGTGAAGTCGTTCTCCCCACCGTTCTTCTCAACGCTCCATGTGGCCGACGCCGCATGGAGCGTGTTCGTTCTGGAGGCCGCATGCTCGAGACCCTGAGTGAGGTTCAGTCCCTCGACCTGCAGCGTGACGCCCTCGCCGTCGAACGCGGCGAGGTGCCGACCGAACTGCTGGCCGCCCGCGAGCGGCGCGAGACGCTGCAACGCGAACTGGCGAAGGTGCAGCAGGAGCACGAGGCGCTGCGGCGCCGCGTCGCCAGCAACGAGCTGGACCTGAAGACCCTGCAGGAGCGCCGCAAGGACGCGTCCGAGTCGGCCCTCCGGGCGACGACGAGCAAGGAGATGGCGCAGTACCAGAACCAGGAGCTGCAGTTCGCGACCCGGGCGCAGGAACTCGAGGAGGACACGCTGCCGCTGATGGAGGAGCTCGAGGGCGTCGCCGCGACGATGGCGGAGCTCGAGGCGCAGCTCGCCGCGATGACCCCCGAACTCGAGGGCCTGGAGGCGGCGGAGAGGGAGCGCGTCGCGGGGATCGACGCCCGCGATGCCGACCTCGCGGATCGCCGGGCGCGCCTCTGCACCGACGTCGAGGCCGGCCTACTGCGGCAGTACGAGCAGGTGCGCCGCGCGCGCCGGGGCCTGGCGCTCGTCGGCATCCAGGGCGGCAAGCGCTGCGGCGGCTGCCACGTGCAGCTGCCGATCCACGTGCTGCAGAAGGTCCGCAAGGGGGCGGGCGTCACCCGCTGCCCGTCGTGCGGGCGGTTGCTGGTCCAGTCGACCGAGGACTGAGGGAGGGCTCGCGAGGCGCGCGGCTAACGAGGCGCGCGTCATGCGGCTCCCGCCGCGAGCGTGGCGAGCGCGCGCCGGCACGGCGCCCGCGACCACGGGCGCCCGTTCAGCGCAGTTCGCCGAGCGGATCGATCGCCCGGCCGGCCACGTGGATCTCCAGGTGCAGGTGCGGGCCGGTCGAGATGCCCGTCGAGCCGACGAGGGCGATCGGCTCGCCCTGTGACACGCTCTGCCCCACGCGCACCAGGATGCGGCTGGCGTGGGCGTACCAGGTCTCGGCGCCGCCCGCGTGGCGGATCTTCACCAGGTTGCCGTAGCCCTGGCTCGACCAGCCCGCGAAGGTGACCGTCCCGGAGCGCGCCGCCACGATGGTGGAGCCCGTCGGGGCCGCGATGTCGAGACCGCGGTGGAAGGTGCTGGTGCCGAGGCCGAGGTTGCGGCGGCCGAAGTACGAGGTGAGGCGCCCGTGCAGCGGCCAGACGTAGGTGTTCTCCAGCTCGCGCACGGCCGCCAAGCGCTCGAGGGCAGCGGTCGGCTCGACCCCGGGCAGGAACAGCAGCATGCCCGGCCGCAGGTCGAAGGGGCTGCGGATCTCGTTGGCCCGCGCCACCGCGATCGGATCCGCGCCGTAGGCAGCCAGCAGATCCATCAGCTCGACGCCGTACTCGAGGGTGACGAGCAGGCCCTCGCCCGGCGGGATGAGCAACTCGACGCCGACCGGCAGCCGATCGAGCGACGACAGGTCGGGATTGGCGCCCACCAGCGCGGCGATGGTGATGCCGTACAGCGTCGTGACGCTCGACAGCGTCTCGCCGGCGGCGAGCGTGTGGCGCCGGAAGCCGACGGGCGGTGCGGGCGCCGGCTCGGCGAGACCGCCGCGCGACTCCTGCAGCGGCACGTGCAACACGTCCCCCGGGCGGATCAGGTTGCCGGCCAGCCCGTTCGCCTCGCTCAGCGCCTCGACGCCGACGCCGTAGCGCTGGGCGATCGACCCGAGGGCGTCGCCCGGTTGCACGACCACCACGGCGTAACCCTGGGCCGCGCCGACGGCGAAGCACGCCGTCGCGGCAACGGCGAGGAGCGCTCGCAAGCCTCGCTGGGGTCTCACGAGCGGGGGGCTCCTGACGTCATCACGACGTGTGCGAAAGTAACCAAGACCGTCATGAGCCTCATGAGGCCGCCTCGAGCGCGCGCCGCCGCGCGACCTCGCGCTCCAGGTACGCGACCATGGCGGAGGTCGGGCTGCCCGGTCCGAACACCTCGCCGACCCCCATGCCCGCCAGCGTCGGCCGGTCGCCGTCCGGCACGATCCCGCCACCGAAGACGAGCACGTCGCCCGCACCGGCGGCCCGCAGGCGTTCGATCACGTCGGCGAAGTGCTGCAGGTGGGCGCCGGAGAGCACCGACAGCCCCACGGCGTCGACGTCCTCCTGCAGGGCCGCGGTCGCGATCGCCTCGGCGCTCTGCCGCAGCCCGGTGTAGACGACCTCCATGCCGGCATCGCGCAGCGCCCGCGCGACGACCTTGGCGCCGCGGTCGTGGCCATCGAGGCCGGGTTTGGCGATCAACACGCGTATCGGTCTCCTCATGGCGAACCACGACCCCGCACGGTGTGCAGATGACGACCGCATGGAGCCCGTGCCATGGTATCAGGACGCGGCGACCGGGCGAAGGGACACCCCGATCTCCGCGGGCCCGACGCGCGGCGGCTCGCCGTCGACGACGAGGCGCCACCCCGCCGAGGCGTCGGCGTCGTCGCGCACGACCACCAGCCCCCACCAGCCGTCGCCGTCGGGAAATATTATTTTTATACCACTCCATGTGGTCTTTGAACTTTTTCTCTTGTTCGTCTAAATAATATTCATGCTCTTTTCTCTTATCCTCTTTAAT
>JAHYJQ010000048.1 GCA_019429025.1 Trueperaceae bacterium
GCCGATCCGCTTCGGGCGCGCCACGTGCGGCGACGGCGAGACGGCCGAGCGGCTCGAGTGGCTCGTCACCAACGGCATCGGCGGCTACGCGTCGGGCACCGTGTCCGGCATCCGCACGCGGAAGTACCACGGCCTGCTCGTCGCGGCCACCGACCCCCCGGCCGGCCGCACGGTGCTCGCCACCGACGTGCACGAGTCGCTGCGCGGCGACCGGCAGGAGATCGCGCTGCACGCCTCCCGCTGGCGGGGTGACGTGGTGGACCCGCAGGGGTACGTTCACCACGAGTCGTTCGCGCTGGCGGGCCGCGTCCCGGTGTGGCGCGTGTGCGTCGGCCCGATGTGCATCGAGAAGCGGGTGGCGATGGCGCCGGGCCGCAACGTCACCGTGATCGGCTACCGCGCCGTGCGGGCGGCCGGGCCCGTGCGGCTCATGGTCAAGGTCCTCGTGTCGCGGCGTGACTTCCACGCCACGCTGCGCGCCGGCGCGGCAGCGCTGACGGCCGAACGCGAGGGCGAAGAGGTGTGGCTGCGCGGCGACGACGGTGCGCCCGTCCTGCGGATCGGCGGGGAGGGCATGGGGCTCGCGCCCGTCGGCATCTGGTACGAGGGGTTCCTGCTCGCCCGCGAGCGCGACCGCGGCCTCGACCACCTGGACGACGCGTTCCAGGCCGCCACCGCCAGCGTCGAGCTGGCGGAGGGGGAGGAGGCGTACCTGACGCTCGCCGCGGACCCCGATCCGGTCGCCGGGGCGGCGGTCTTCCGGCAGGTGGCGGGCGACGATGCCGCCGTCGTCGCGCGCTACGCGGAGCGCCACGGCGCGCTGGCAGATCCCGTGGGCGCGCGCCTGGCGCTCGCGGCGGACCAGTTCGTGGTCCGCCGTCGCGCCGGGGCGCGGGACGGGCCCAGCGTCATCGCCGGCTACCCGTGGTTCGCCGACTGGGGCCGCGACACGATGATCGCCCTGCCCGGCCTGGCGCTCGCCGCCGGCCGACCCGAGTTGGCGCGCGACCTGCTGACGAGCTACGCCGCCTTCGTCGACGGCGGCATGCTGCCGAACCGCTTCCCCGACGCGGGCGGCGATCCGGCCTACAACACGGTCGACGCCACCCTCTGGTACCTGGAGGCGCTGCGCGCCTACGTCGCGGAGACCGACGACCTCGATCTCGTGCGCGAGCTGTGGCCGACGCTGCTGGGCATCGTCGCCGCGCACGACCGAGGCACGCGCTACGGCATCTGCGTCGACCCCGGTGACGGCCTGTTGCGCGCCGGCGCCGCGGGCACGCAGCTGACCTGGATGGACGCGAAGGTCGGCGACTGGGTGGTCACGCCGCGCATCGGCAAGCCGGTCGAGGTCAACGCCCTGTGGTTCAACGGGCTCGTCGCGCTGCGCGACCTGGCGGCCCGCATCGGCGAGCCGAGCGAGACCTGGGCCGCCCGAGCGTCGCAGGTCGAGGCGTCGCTGCAGCGCTTCTGGAACCCGCGGCGGGGTCATCTCTTCGACGTGCTGGAGGGGCCCGACGGCCACGACCCGAGCCTGCGGCCCAACCAGCTGTTCGCGGTGTCGCTGCCGGCGAGCGCCTTCGACGCCGAGCGGCAGCGGGCCGTGGTCGACGCCTGCGCCGGCGCGCTGCTGACCTCGCACGGCCTGCGCAGCCTCGCGCCCGATCACCCCGACTACCGCCCGCGCTACGGCGGCGGCGTGCTCGCCCGCGACGGCGCCTACCACCAGGGCACCGTGTGGGCCTGGCTGCTGGGGCCGTTCGCGCTGGCGCACCACCGCGTCCACGGCGACGCTCAGGCGGCGCGTTCCTTCCTGGAGCCGCTCGTCGACCAACTGCACACGCACGGGGTCGGCTCGCTCGCCGAGATCTTCGACGGCGAGGCGCCCCACCTGCCGCGCGGCTGCTTCGCGCAGGCGTGGTCGGTGGCGGAGACGCTGCGCGCCTGGACGCGGCTGGCGGAGCTCGCGGCCGGCGCCGCGTCAAGGTGACGACCGCGGCGGCGGCCGGGCCGCGGTACGAAGGGGGCATCGGGCCCGCCGGCTGCCTTCGGCACGGCGCGCCCAGGAGAGGCAGGAACCCATGAAGGCCATCTGGAACGGACACGTCATCGCCGAATCCGACGCCACGATCGTGGTGGAGGGCAACCACTACTTCCCGCTGGCGGCGGTCGATGCCGCCGTCCTGCGGCCCAGCGAGACCACCTCCGCGTGCCCCTGGAAGGGCCTCGCCAGCTACTACTCCATCGAGGTCGGGGGCAAGACCAACCGCGACGCCGCCTGGACCTACCGCGCGCCCAAGCCGGCCGCGGCGGAGATCGCCGACCACGTGGCGTTCTGGCGCGGCGTGGAGGTGACCCCCGGGTGACGGGGCCGTTCGAGCGGATCCGCGCCCACGCCTTCCACCCCCTGCAGCCCGACCGCCGGACCTTCACCGTGGACCGCGCGCTCGGCGTGCAGGGGGTCGCCGACCCGGACGACCGCGACGGCCGCGTGCGGTCGCTGGTGCTGCGCGACCTGATCGCCCTGGCGTCACGCGAGCCCGCGGCCGTCGTCGCCGGCCTGGAGGACGGCGACGTGAACGTGCGTTGCCTGGCGGCGCTCGCCCTCGGGATCGCGGGCGCGGACGCTGCCGTCGGCGCGCTCGAGCGGGTCGTGGTCCGCGACCCGGAACCCATCGCGCGCGCCCACGCCGCCATCGCGCTCGGCGAGCTGCCCAGCGCGGGCTCCGTGCCGCTGCTGCAGGGGCGGCTGGCCGAGGAGGCCGACGCGGACGTGCGCCACCAGCTGGAGTTGGCCGCCGCGCAGGCGGCGTCGGGGCGCGGATCCAGCGACGCCCAGCGCGCCGCCTTCCTGTCGCTGCGGGAGGACGCCTTCGGCCGGCTGCGGGCGGGCGATGTCGCGCCCGATTTCGTCCTGGACGACACCGACGGGCGGCCCTGGCGCCTCGCCGACGGTCGGGGCCGGTGGCAGGCGCTGGTGTGGATCTTCGCCGACTGGTGCCCGGTCTGCCACCGCGAGTTCGCCGAGCTCATGGCGGCGCGCGACGAGTTCGAGCGGCACGGGGTGCGCGTCGCCACGCTCGAGGCCCACGACGCCTGGCGCGGACGCCTGATGGTCGGACGCGAGATCCAGCCGGCGCTGTGGGGCTCGCGCCAGTGGTTCCGGGAGGCGTACACGGAGCGCGTCTGGTGGCCCCACCTGCTCGACCGCGCCGGCGCCGTCGGCGCCCGTTACGGCAGCGAGCCCATGACCTTCGCCGTCCACGGCGAGTTCGTCAACCGACCCACGACGGTGATCGTCGATCCCGATGGGGTCGTGCGCTGCGCGTACGCGGGCAGCTTCTGGGGCGATCGCCCGTCGATCGCGCAGACGCTCGAGATGATCGTGTCGCGCGACTTCGGCTTCGTGCATCCGGATCGACTGCCGCGCCCCGCATGAGCGGGTACGTCAGCCTGCTCGACTACCGCCGCCGCGTCCACGAGCTCTACGCCCGCATCCGCCGCGCGGGGACCGCGTCGCCCGTCGCCTTCGCCGACTTCGTCGCCACCCGCGACGCCCTGTTCGGCCGCCACCCGCAGTCGCCGCTGCCGGAGGGCCGCCGCGCGGCGTTCGCGGGCCTCGCGTACCACCCGTACGACCCGGGCCTGAGGTTCGTCGTCCCGCTCGACGTCGAGGTCCCGCGGACGCGGCACGAGATGCGGCTGGCGGACGACGGCGTGGTGGCGCTCGAGCGCTTCGCGCGGGTCGAAGTCCCGTTCCCGACGGGGACCGCGCGCCTCTCGCTCTTCTGGATCGGCGGCTACGGCGGCGGCATCTTCCTGCCCTTCCGCGACGCCACGAACGGCGCCACGAGCTACGGCGGCGGCCGCTACCTGCTCGACACGATCAAGGGCGCCGACCTCGGTTACGAGGGCGCCGACCTCGGATACGAGGGCGCTGACCTGGGGTTCGAGGGCGCTGACCTCGGTTACGAGGGCGCCGACCTCGGATACGAGGGCGCTGACCTCGGGTTCGAGGGCGCCGCCCTGCGGTACGATGGCGCCGGCGCCGGGACCTCGGCCGGAGGCATCGTTCTCGACTTCAACTACGCCTACCACCCTTCCTGCGCCTACGACGCGCGCTGGGACTGCCCGCTCGCGCCGCCCGAGAACCGCCTCGACGTCGCGGTGAACGCGGGCGAGCGCCTCTGTCCGTCGGTTCGATAGCCGACCGAACGCGCCTGCCCGCGCCGGGTACGGTCGCTCGTCGTTCGGGGAACGCCCCGCCCAAGGAGATGCCCATGTCCACGCCCTACGCCCGCGCCACGCAAGCCGCGCCGCCCCACCCAAGCCATGCTCGTCTCGTCGTCCGCTTCCTCGCGGCGGCCATGGCGGCCGTCGCGTTGTCGTTCGGCGGTCTCGCCGTCGCCCAGGAGGGCGCCCTGCGCGTGGCGCTCGAGCCGCCCGTGCGCCTCGACCCCGCCTTCGCCTCCTCCGACGCCGAGATCGCCGTGGTCAACGCCGTGTACGACTACCTCGTCGACGTCGACGTCGACAACCTCGTGCAGCCGCGCCTCGCCGCGGCCTGGCAGATCGACGAGAGCGGCTTGCGGTACACGTTCGAACTCCGGGAGGGCGTGACCTTCCACGACGGCCGCCCGCTGACGGCCGAGGACGTCGTGTGGACCTTCGACCGCCTGCGCGACGCCGACCTCGGCGTCCCGACGGCGGACCTCTACGCCAACGTCGCGGCGATCGAGGCGACCGCACCGCTCGAGGTGACGTTCACCCTGCACGAGGTCAACCCCTTCTTCCTCTACGACCTGAGCGACAACCATGCCCTGGTGCTGCCCGCCGGCAGCGACGCCGCGGATACGGTCTTCGTCGGCACCGGGCCCTTCGTGGTCGAGAGCTACGCCGTCGGCGACCGCATGCGCCTGAGGGCCAACCCCGACTACTTCGAGGCGGGCAAGCCGGGCGTCGCCGCCGTCGAGTTCCTCTTCTTCAGCGACCAGGTGGCCGGCGTCGACGCCCTGCGCGGCGGCCAGGTCGACCTCGTCATGCGCATGCCGACCCCGCTGTTCCTCACCCTGCAGGGGCAGCCGGGCATCGACACGGTGGCGGTCCCCACCAACGGTTTCGACCTGGTCCGCCTGCGCGCCGACCGCGCGCCCGGCGACGACCCGCGGGTGCAGCAGGCCCTCAAGCTGGCGACCGACCCGACCGGCATCATCGAGGTCGTCACCTTCGGCTACGGCGCCGCGACGAACCACGGCCCCATCGGCCCGCTGTACGGGCGCTACCACCTCGAGACCCTGCGCCCGCCCGCGCGCGACGTCGAGCGCGCCCGCGCCCTGCTGGCCGAGGCCGGGTACCCCGACGGTCTCGACCTGGTGTTGCACACGCCCGACAGCGGCGACCGCCCGGCCCTCGCGTCGGTGCTGCAGGACCAGTGGGCCGCCGCGGGCATCCGCCTGCGGATCGAGGTGGAGCCCGAGAGCGTCTACTACGGCGAGGACGGCTGGCTCGAGGTCGACCTCGGGATCACCGGCTGGGGCTCGCGCCCGGTGCCGAGCTTCTACCTCGACGTCATGGTCGCCTGCGGCGCCGTGTGGAACGAGGCGCACTTCTGCGACCCCGAGGTCGACGAGCTCATCGCCTTCGCCAAGACCACGCTCGACGACGACGCGCGCACCGACGCCTACCACCGCATTCAGGAGATCCTCCTCGACCGCGGCCCGTTCGTCATCCCCTACTTCTTCCCGCAGTTCGGCGCCATCTCCGATCGCTTCGACGGCTTCGCGATGAAGGCGTTCCCCGGACGCACCGACCTGGCCGCGATCACCCTGCGCTGATCGCGCCGTGACGACCTCGCCGTCGCCGGGCGCGCTGGCAACGCGCGGCCCCCACGCCTTCGGCCGGGCCCTGCGCGCGCTCTTCGCGCGCCCGGGCTCGGCCATCGGCACCTCCCTGGTGGCCGGCTTCCTGCTGCTGGCGGCGGTCGGCCCGCTCATCGCGCCCTACGGCGCCAACGAGCAGGTGTTCGCCGAGGCGCGCCAGCCCCCCTCGCTCGCCCGGCCGTTCGGCACCGACCACCTCGGGCGCGACGTCTTCAGCCGCGTGCTGCTCGGCGCGCGCGACATCGTGTCGGTCGCCGGGCTGGGCAGCCTGGTGGCGGTCGTGCTCGGCGCCGCCGCCGGCCTGCTGACGAGCTACCTCGGCGGTCTCGTCGAGGAGCTCACGTTCCGCTTCTTCGACGCCCTGCTGGCGATGCCCGCGCTCCTGCTGGCGCTGCTGCTGCTGGGCATGCTCGGCCCCTCGCGCGCCAACGTGCTCATCGTGCTGACGCTCGCCTACGTGCCGATCGTCGCCCGCGTGGTGCGCAGCGTGGTGCTCGACGTGAAGTCCAAGGACTACGTGGCCGCCGCCCGCATGCAGGGCGAGCCGCTGCCCGCGGTGCTGCTGCGCGACGTGCTGCCCGCGGTCCTGCCGGCGCTCGCCGTCGAGGCGGCGCTGCGGTTCTCCTACGCCATCTTCCTGGTCGCCTCGCTCGGCTTCCTCGGCGCCGGCGTGCAGCCGCCGAGCCCCGACTGGGGACTCATGATCCGCGAGGCCCGGACCTTCGCCAGCCTCACGCCGTGGGCGCTGGCCGCGCCCGCGGTCGCCATCTCCGTGCTGGTGGTCGCCGTCAACCTCATGGCCGAGGGCCTGGCCCGGGCGCTGCAGGTGACGCGGGGCGTGCGGTGAGCGGGCGCCCCGACGCCGGCGCGCCAGGCGCGCTAGGCGCGCCACGCGCGCCAGGCTCGCCAGGCGCGCCACGCGCGCCAGGCGCGCCACGCGCGCCCGCGCTCCGCTTCCGCGACCTGAGCGTGGCCTACGGCCCCGGAGCCGGCGTGCTCGCCCTGCGGGACGTCGACCTCGACGTCGCGCCCGGCACGGCGGTCGGCCTCGTGGGCGAGAGCGGCAGCGGCAAGAGCACGCTGGCGCTCGCGGCCCTGCGCTTCCTGCCCGGCGACGGGCGGGTGGTGCGCGGCCGCGTCGAGCTCGGCGGCGTGGCCCTCGACGGCCTGTCGTCGGCGGCGCTGCGCGACCTGTGGCGCCGGCGGGTGCGGCTGGTGCCGCAGGACCCCCTCGCCTCGCTCAACCCGTCCCTCACCGTCGGACGGCAGGTGGCGGAGGGGCTCGCCGGCGACCCCGCCGGCCGCGACGGCGAGGGGACCGCCGGCGCGTCGCCGCGCGGCGACCGCGCGCGCGACGCCGTCCGCGCGCTGCTGGCCAGCGTCGGTCTGGCGGACGCGGCGCGCGTCGCCGCGAGCTACCCGCACCAGCTCTCCGGCGGCATGCAGCAGCGCGTCGCCATCGCCATGGCCCTCGGGGGCGCCCCCGAGCTGCTGGTCATGGACGAGCCGACGACCAACCTCGACGTCACCACCGAGGCCACCGTTCTCGACCTCGTGCGCGACCTGCGCGAGCGCCACGGGACCGCCGTGCTCTACGTCTCGCACAGCCTCGCGGTCGTGGCCCGCACCTGCGACCGGGTGGCCGTGCTGTACGCCGGCGAGCTCGTCGAGGACGCGCCGGTCGCGGAGCTCTACCGGCGGCCGCTGCACCCGTACACCCGCGGCCTGCTCGACAGCCTCCCGCGCGTCGGCCAGGACCGGCGCGCCGAGCCGCTGCGCCCCATCGAGGGCCGGATCCCCGAGGCGCACGCGCGGCCCCCCGGGTGCGTGTTCGCCGACCGTTGCCCGGTCGCCATCGAGCGCTGCCACGCCGAACGGCCCGCGCTCGACGACGCGGCGCCCGGGCGCCGCGTGCGCTGCCACCGCTGGCCGGAGATCGCCGCCGGCACCCTCGACCCGCGGCGACCCGCCGAGCCGCCCGCGAGGGCGCACGACGCCCTGGCGCCGGACGGCGACGCGCCGGCGCTCAGCGTCCGATCCCTGAGCAAGCGCTACCCGCTCGCCCGGGGCGCCTGGGCCGCGCTGCGGCGTCGCCCGGCCCGCGCGGTGCGGGCGCTGGAGGACGCCTCGCTGGAGGTGTGGCGCGGCCGCACGCTCGGGCTGGTGGGCGAGAGCGGCAGCGGCAAGTCGACCCTGGCCCGCTGCGTCGTCGGCCTGACGGTCCCGACCGCCGGCGAGGTGGCGCTCGCGGGCGCCCGGCTGGCGCCGCGGCTCGAGCACCGCTACCGCGCGCGCCTGGGGGAGCTGCAGATGGTGTTCCAGAACTCGGGCGAGGCGCTCAACCCGTACCTCACGGTCGGCGAGAGCCTGGCGCGGCCGCTGCGGCGGCTGGCGGGGGCCAGGTCGGGCGGGGAGATCGAGGCGCGCGTGCGGTCGCTGCTCGAGGCGGTGCACCTGCCGGCGGCGTTCGCCGCGCGCGTCCCCGGCGAGCTCTCCGGCGGCGAGCAGCAGCGCGTCGCCATCGCCCGCGCCCTCGCCACGGAACCCTGCGTGCTCGTGTTCGACGAGTCGGTCTCGGGCCTCGACGTCTCCGTCCAGGCCGGCATCCTCGACCTGCTCACGCGCCTGCAGGACGAGCGCCACGGCGCCTACGCGTTCATCTCGCACGACCTGGCGGTCGTCGCCTACCTGGCCGACGACATCGCCGTCATGCACCTGGGCCGGGTGGTCGAGAGCGGGCCGGCGTCGGCGGTGCTGCGGCCGCCGTACCACCCGTACACCGAGGCGCTCCTGTCGGCCGTCCCGACGCTCGATCCCGACGGCCAGGCCGAGCGCGTGCGACTGACGGGCGACGCGCCGTCGCCGGTCGACCTGCCGCCCGGCTGCCCCTTCCACACCCGCTGCCCGCGCTCGCTCGGCGAGCTCTGCGAGCGCGAGGCGCCGCCGTGGCGGCGCGACGCCAGCGGCAAGACCGTGGCCTGCCACATCCCGCTCGAGGAGCTGGTGACCGCCCAGGTCCCGCTGTTCGCGGACGCCGGCGACGCCGGCGCGGGGCCCGCGGCCGAGGGGGCGGCCCCGTGACCCGCTTCCTCGCGCGCCGCCTCGGCTACCTGCTCGTGACGCTGCTGGTGACGTCGCTCCTGATCTTCCTCATCACCCAGCTGCTGCCCGGCGACGTCGCCCGCGTCATCCTCGGCCGGGAGGCGAGCGAGCCGGCCCTGCAGGCCCTGCGCGAGCGGCTCGGCCTCACCCGCCCGGCGCCGGTGCAGTACCTCACGTGGCTCGTCGCCTTCCTGCGCGGCGATTGGGGGACGTCCTTCGCCACCGAGCAGGCGATCCGCCCGCTGGTCCTCGAGCGCCTCGGCAACTCGCTCATGCTCGCCGGCCTCACGCTGGCGATCGCCGTGCCGCTGGCGATCGCGCTCGGGGTGGCCGCCGCGCTGCGCGCCGGCCGCTGGCCCGACGCGGTCATCAGCGTCGCGTCGCTCGCCGTCGTCGGGCTGCCCGAGTTCGTCACCGGCCTGGTGCTCATCGAGGTCTTCGCGTTCCGCCTGCGCTGGCTGCCGGCCAACGCCTCGATCGCGCCCGAGGCGGGCTTCCTCGAGGCGCTGCCGATGCTGATCCTGCCGGCCCTGACGGCGACCCTGGTGCTGCTGGCGTACATCGCCCGGCTGACGCGCGCGAGCGTGCTCGAGGAGCTGGGGCGGGCGTACGTGCGGACCGCCGTCCTCAAGGGGCTGCCGCCGCGGGTGGTGCTCGTGCGCCACGTGCTGCGCAACGCGCTGCTGCCGACCGTCACGGTGGTCGCGATCAGCGTCGGCTGGCTGATCAGCGGCCTGATCGTCGTCGAGAACGTGTTCAACTACCCCGGCCTCGGGCGGCTGCTCACCTTCGCCATCGACCGCCGCGACGTCCCGCTCTTGCAGGCGATCTCGCTCGTCGCGGTGCTCGCGTTCGCGCTCGCCAACCTGGTGGCGGACGTGCTGTACGCGGTGCTGAACCCGCGGATCCGGCTGGGGTGAGCGGGCCCGCAGCGCGCGACCGCCCGGCCCGTTCACGTCGGCCACCGGACCGCGGTCGCCTTCGCCGCGGACCTAGGATGGGGACATGAGCATCGAACCCCAGCACTTCCACCACGTCCTCGTCGGCACCGGCCAGGCGACGGGGACCCTCATCGCGGGCCTACCGGACGACGAGTCGATCGCCGTCATCGAGGGCGGCGCCGTCGGCGGCACCTGCGTCAACGTGGGTTGCACGCCGACCAAGGCGCTGGTCGCCGCCGCGCGCGTCGCCCAGTTCGCGCGCCGCGCGGGCGCGTACGGCGTCGACGTCGGGAACGTGTCCGTCGACTTCCCCGCGGCCATGGCGCGCATGAACGAGGTCCGTCACGGTTCGCGTGACGGCCTGACCCGCTACCTCGCGCAGAAGCCCAACGTGACCCTCATGCGCGGCTGGGCGGCGTTCACCGCCCCGCGCACCGTCCGGGTGGGCGAGACCCTCGTGCGTGGCGAGCACGTCTACCTCAACGTCGGCGCGCGCGCGGTGAAGCCCGCGATCGACGGCCTCGACGACGTCCCGTGGCTCGACAACGCCAGCGTCCTCGACCTCGACGCGCTGCCAGCGCACCTGGTGATCATCGGCGGCAGCTACATCGCGCTCGAGCTGGGCCAGGTGTTCCTTCGCTTCGGCGCCCGAGTGACCGTCGTCGAGGCGGGCGCGCGCTTCCTCGCGCGCGAGGACGCGGACGTCGCGGACGGGGTGCGCCAGGCCCTGGAGGCCGAGGGGCTGACGATCGAGGTCGGCACCGGCGTCAGGCGCGTCGAACCCCTCGGCGAGGGCGTCCGGGTCGAACTGGCGGACGGCCGCCAGGTCGACGGCTCGCACCTGCTCGTCGCCACCGGCCGCCGGCCCAACACCGACGGCCTCGGGCTCGAGGCGGCCGGGGTCGCGACCGACGACCGCGGCTACGTGGTCGTCGACGGCCGGACGCGCACCAGCGCCGAGGGCGTGTTCGCGCTCGGGGACGTCAACGGGCGCGGGGCGTTCACGCACACCAGCGTGCACGACGCGCAGGTCGTGCTCGACCACCTGCAGGGCGCGCACGACCCGCGCACGATCGACGAGCGCCCCACCGTCTACGCGCTGTTCACCGATCCGCCGCTGGGGCGCGTGGGCCTGACCGAGTCGCAGGCGCTGGCCGCGGGACACCGCGTCCTGCGCGCGACGAAGGCGATGCGCACGATCTCGCGGGCGAAGGAGATGGGCGAGACGCAGGGTTTCGTGAAGGTCCTCGTGGACGCCGACGACGACCGCTTCCTCGGCGCCAGCGTCCTCGGCGTCGGGGGCGACGAGATCGTCAACCTGTTCGCGGTGGCCATGACGGCGGGCATGACGACCGCCCAGTTCCGGCGCGCCGTGCTGGTGCACCCCACCGTGAGCGAGCTCATGCCCTGGGTGCTGGCCGGGCTGCAGCCGGTCGAAGCCGCCTGACGTCGCGCCGGGGCCGGTCATGGGGGCGCCCCGGGGGTTGACCCTCCCGCCTGCGGGAGGCCCTACACTCCCCCATGGACACCCAGACGTTCGACGTCATCGTCCTCGGCGCCGGCATGGCCGGCCTCACCGTCGCCCGCCGCAGCGTCCGGGCCGGCAGCAAGGTCGCGATCGTCGATCGCCGGCCGTACGGCGGAACGTGCGCCCTGCGCGGTTGCGACCCCAAGAAGGTGCTCGTCGGCGCCGCCGAGATCGTCGACCGCGCGCGGCGGCTCCAGGGCCATGGGCTCGACGGCGTGCCGAGCGTCGCTTGGCGCGAGCTCATGGCCTTCAAGCGCACCTTCACCGAGCCCGTGCCGGATCAGCTGCAGCGGTCGCTGGAGGGCAGTGGCGTCACGACGCTGCGCGGCGCGGCGAGGTTCACCGGCCCGACGTCCCTGCGCCTCGACGGGCACGACCTGCGGGCGGAGCGCATCGTGATCGCGGTCGGCGCGCGGCCGCGCACGCTCGCGTTCCCCGGCGCCGAACACGTCCTCAGCAGCACGGCGTTCCTCGAGCTCGACGCCTTGCCCGAGCGCATGGCGTTCGTCGGCGGTGGTTACGTCTCGTTCGAGTTCGCGCACATCGCCGCCAGGGCCGGTGTGCAGGCGACCGTCCTCCATCGGCACGCACGCGTCCTGCCGGGCTTCGATCCCGACCTGGTCGACGAGCTCGTCGGCGCCAGCGGGGAGGTCGGCGTCCGCGTGGCGACCGGGTTCGACGTGAGCGAGATCGCGCAGGTGCCGGACGGACTCGAGGTGCGTTCGGCCGCGGGCGAGGCGGTCACGGTCGACCTCGTCGTTCACGGCGCCGGCCGCGTGCCGGAGTTCGACGGCCTGGACCTCGAGGCGGGCGGCGTGGCGTTCGACGAGCGACGCGGCGTCCTGGTCGACGCCCACCTGCGCTCGACCACGAACCCGGCCGTCTACGCGGCCGGCGACGCGGCCGCCACCGAGGGCTGGCCGCTGACGCCCGTCGCGGTCCACGAGGCGTTCGTCGTCGCCGCCAACCTGCGCGACGGCGACCACGCCACGGCCAACTACGCCGGCACGCCGAGCGTGGTGTTCACGCTGCCGGCGCTGGCGCGCGTCGGCCTGCTCGAGAGCGAAGCGCGCGAGCGGGGCCTCGACGTGGTCGTCAAGCAGCGGGACACGCGCGGCTGGTACGGCCCGCGCCGGACGCGGCAGGCCCACGCCGGGTTCAAGGTGATCGAGGAGCGGTCGACCGGTCGCATCCTCGGCGCCCACCTGCTCGGCGACCACGCGGGCGACGCCATCGACGCCTTCGCGATCGCCGTGCGCCACGGCCTGACGGCCCAGGACCTGCGGACGAGCATCCTCGTCCACCCGAGCGACACGTCGGACGTCGCGTACATGGTGTGACGGGGCGCGCCCGGCGCGGCGGGCGCCTGCGCTGGTCGGCCGCTTGACCCTCCAGTCGACGGGAGCCCTTAGGCTTGGCGCATGACCCACATCGACCTCTACTTCTTCGACGGCTGCCCCTCGTGGCAGCAGGCCTGGCGCGACCTCGGCACGGTGCTCGCGGAGACCGGAAGCGAGGCCACGGTGCGGGTTCGAGACGTCATGTCGCTCCCCGACGAGGGGCGCCGAGGCTTCGCCGGCTCTCCCACGATCCACGTCGACGGCGTCGACCTGGAGGGGTACGACGGCGAGGGGGTCCTGGCCTGCCGGCGCTACCAGGAGAACGAGGGCCGCGGCTGGCCGAGCCTCGATCTCCTGCGCGCGCGATTGGCCGAGGCGGCGGCGCGTGCGTGAGGTCGGCCGGATGCGCATCGGCGAGCTGGCGGCCGCGACGGGCGAGCGCGTCAAGACGCTGCGCTACTGGCACGACGAGGGCATCCTCGAGGCCGAGCGCAGCGAGGCCGCCTACCGCGTCTTCGGAGGGTCGATGGTGGAGCGGGTGGCGTTCGTCCGGCGGGCTCAGGGGCTCGGCTTCACGCTCGCCGAGATCCGCGAGATGTTGCGGCTGCGCGACGAAGGGCGGCGTCCCTGCGCGCACGTGCGGGCGGGTCTCGAGCGCCACCTGGCGGCGGTCCGCCACCGTCTGCGGGAGCTGCGCGCGCTGGAGCGCGAGCTGGCGGTGAGGGTCGAGCGCGCCCGGGTCGATCCCGCGCCGCCCTGCGACGACGGGTGCGTGTACCTCGACGCGCCAGCGTCAGCCGCCTCCGGTCGCCGGCAGGGCGCGCCGCACGGCGACCGGCTGGCGCGCTGACGGCCCTGCTGGCGGTGCCGCTGGCCCTGGCTCAGGCCTCGGCCGGCGCCGAACGATGCACGAACCAGAACGGCCACGCCACCAGCGCGAAGCCGCCGAGCATGTTGCCCAGGCCGGCGGGGAGGATGTTCCAAGCGAGCGCCTGCGCCCACCCCGGGCCCGTGCCCAGGGCGTTCGCGAGCGCGAAGTAGCCCATGTTGGCCGGGCTGTGCTGCAGGTTCGCCGCCACGAAGAGCGAGACCGCCAGGAAGACCGGGACGTACTTGCCGACGATCGTGCGGCCCATGACCGAGAAGAACGCCGCCATCCCGACGAGCCAGTTCGCGAGCACGCCCGACGCGACGGCGCGCAGCCAGGCGACGGCGGTGCCGGCCTCGGCGTACGCCATCTTCTTGTCGACGAACTTGCCGAGCTCCGCCGCGAAGTCCGGTCCGAAGCCCTGAGCCCACACGATCGCGCTGCCGAACAGCAGCGCCCCGGCGAGGTTGCCGACCCACGCGAGCGCCCAGAAGCGGGCGACGCGGCCGATGCGCCCGTCGCGGTGCAGGAGCACGGCGGGCAGCACGACGTTGGCCTCGGTGAAGAGCACGGCGTCGGACAGGATGACGAAGAAGAAGCCGGTCGAGAACCCCAGCCCGGCGAGCAACGCCTTCAACCCCGGCGCCTCGATGCCGGTCACGAGGAGGACGGAGAAGGCCGCGCCGGCCGTGATGAAGCCGCCCGCCAAGATGCCCAGCAACACGATGCGGAGCACCCCCAGCCGCTCGAGGCGGCGACGGCCCGTGTGGGCCATCGCCGCGACGACGTTTTCGGCCGCGAGGTACTGGTGGGGTGGCGAGCCTTCGGGCGCGTCGACCGGTTCGTCCTGGGCCGACGGCGCGCTCACGCGAGGGCGCCGTAGACCCAGGCCACCACCAGCCCGAACACCAGGTGCCCCATGAGGATGCCGACGGCTGCCATGGCGCCGCCCGCGGACTCGGGCTTGCGCGGGTGCATGCGCGTCATCACCGGCATCATCATCGCCGCGACCACGCCGTGCACCGCGCCCAGGAGCGCGCCGCCCGCCCAGTTGGGGCTGCCGAGGCCCCACGACCACGCCAGGGCGTAGAAGACCGCCAGGATGGCGCCCATCATGAGGTGCATGACGCCGCCGAGCGCCTGCGCGGCGCCGCCGGGCGGCGCCACCATCGTGCCGAGCATGCCGAGCATGTCCATCTTCGGCATGCCCATGCGGGGCGCCATGACCATGAGCATCGTCATGGCGAGGGTGCCGAGGACGCCGGCCAGCAGTGCGATCGAGATGTTCATCGTGACCTCCAGTGGCGGGGTTCGCCCCCGCATGCGGTCACTGTGTGCCCGTTCGCGGGCGGCGTGGGTCAAGGGGTTGACGCGCGGCGTTCACGGGTTGGCGCGGCCGCTGCGGCGGCCCGGCTCACCGCAGGAGGAACCCCGCGCCCAGCGCGTC
>JAHYJQ010000049.1 GCA_019429025.1 Trueperaceae bacterium
CGTCGGCGGCCCGGCGAGTCCGAGCGCCCGGAAGTTGCGCGCGACGAGCCGGTACGCGACGTGGTGGAAGGTCCCGCCGTCGACCCGCCGCGCCAGGGGGTGACGGAGCGCGGCGCGCTCGAGCATCTCCGCCGCGGCCTTGCGGGTGAAGGTCATGAGCAGCACCCGCTCGGGCGCCACGCCGCGCTCCAGGAGGCGGGCCGTGCGCTCCTCGATGACACGGGTCTTGCCGGTGCCCGCGCCGGCCACGACGAGCAGCGGGCCGTCGAGCAGTTCGACGGCCGCCCGCTGGGCGTCGTTGAGCGTCTGGGGGGCGGCGGTGCGCATGCTCGAGCGCGATGGTACCGCCCCGGCGCGCGGTCCCGGGTCGGCGACCCGGCCGTTCACGTTTTCACGAGCACTCTGCTCGTGACCATGCGCGCGATCGCGCCGGCAGCCCGCGATGGGCCACCGCGCACGGGTGCTAGGCTCGAGGCATGACGAGCCTGGAGCGCATCCGCGAGCGCGGCCACGTCCGGTGGGGCTTCGTCGGCTGCGGCGACGTCACCGAGGTGAAGTCCGGGCCGGCGTTCTCCCGCATCCCAGGCAGCTCCGTGAGCGTGGTCATGCGCCGCGACGCGGAGAAGGCGCGCGATTACGCCGCCCGCCACCAGGTGCCGCGCTGGACGACCGACGCGAGCGAGGTCATCGAGTCCGACGACGTCGACGCCGTGTACGTGGCGACCCCGCCCTCCAGCCACGCGGGCTACGCGCTGCAGGCCGTGGCGGCCGGCAAGCCCGTCTACGTCGAGAAGCCCCTCGCGCTCGACCGCACCGAGGGCGAGGCGATGGTCGCGGCCTCCGCGGCCGCCGGCGTCCCGCTCTTCGTCGCCTACTACCGGCGCGCGCTCCCCCGCTTCGAGTTCGTCCGCGCGCGCCTGCGCGACGGCAGCATCGGCGAGCCGACGCTGGTCCAGTGCGAGCTCCATCAGCCGCCGCCGAACGATCCGGCGGAGCCGGGCTGGCGCTGGCGGCCCGACATCGGCGGTGATGGCCTGCTGATGGACCTCGGCAGCCACGGGCTCGACCTCCTCGACCACTGGCTCGGCCCGATCGTCGAGGCGCGCTCGTTCACCGCCCGGCGCCTCCCGTGGGCGGACGTCACCGACGAGATCGTCGCGACGCTGCGGTTCGACAGCGGCATCCTCGGCAGCGCCGCGTGGGGCTTCGCCGGGCCGACGCGGGCCGACCGCATCACCGTCGTCGGCTCCGCCGGATCGGTGTCCGTCCCGCTCTTCGCCGACGGGCCCGTTCGCGTCTGCGACCAACACGGCGCCTGCGTCGAGCACGCCATCGCGCACCCGGCGCACGTCCAGGAGCCGCTGATCCGCACGATCGTCGACGAGTTGCTCGGCCGCGGCGGCGCCAGCCCGAGCACGGGCGCCAGCGCGCTGCGCACCCAGGCCGTCCTGGACGCCCTGCTCGAGCGCCGTTGAGCCTCCGCCCGCCGCCATCGACGTGACCCCCGACTCGCTCCCGCACGTCCTGGCCGACGCCGCCGCGCGGCACCCCGGGCGCCGCTTCCTGTCGTTCGAGGGGGCCTCCTTCAGCTACGCCTCGTTCGCGGCGCACGTCGGCGCGGCCGCCGCCGCCCTCCGCGACTGGGGCCTGCAACCGGGGGACCGCGTCGCGCTCTACCTGGGCAACACCCCGAGTTACCTCATCGCCTACCTCGCGGCGCTGTGGTGCGGCGCCGCCGTCGTGCCGGCCAACACCCGTTACCGCGAGGCCGAACTCGGACACATGCTGCGCGACGCCGGGGTGCGGCTGGTGGTGACGGACCCCGAGGGCGGCCCGCTGGTGGCGACGGCGCGGACGATGACGCCGACGGTCGACCTGGTCCTGACCCTGACCGGCGACCTGGACGAGGACCGACGCCTCTGGGCGGGCCTGGGCCCCTCCAGCGCCGCCGCCCGGCCGCCGGACATCGCCGCGCGACGCGGCAGCCTGGCGCTGATCGCCTACACCTCCGGCACGACGGGGCGGAGCAAGGGCGCGATGCTGACCCACGGCCACCTGCTCGCCAACGCCCGCGCCGTCGGGCGCGCGTGGCGCTGGGCGGCGGAGGACCACCTGCTCCTGACCCTGCCCCTGTTCCACATCCACGGCCTGGGCGTCGGGTTCCACGGCACGCTGGTGCACGGCGCGGCCCTCACGCTTCACCGGCGATTCGACGCGGCGGCCGTCCTGGCGGCCCTCGAGGAGGGACCCGCGACGCTCTTCTTCGGCGTCCCCACGATGTACGGCAGGCTGCTGCGCGAGGCCGACGAGCGCCCCAGGCGGCTCGGCGGGCTGCGCCTGCTCGTCTCCGGGTCGGCCCCGCTCGCCGTCGAGACGTTGGAGAAGGTCGAGCGCCTGTTCGGCCAGCGCATCCTGGAGCGCTACGGCATGACCGAGACGGTGATGCTGACGGGCAACCCGTATGCCGGTCCGCGCAAGGCCGGGACCGTGGGCGTCCCCTTCGAGGGCGTCGAGCTGCGCCTGGCCGGCGGCGCGGCGGAGGCGGGAAGCAGCGGCGCCGCACGAACCGGCGCCGGCGGCGCCGCACGAACCGGCGCCGGCGGCGGCAGGGCCGCCGAGGTCCAGGTCCGCGGCCCCTCGGTGACGGCGGGTTACTGGAACGACCCCGACGCGACGGCGGCGGCCTTCACGCCCGACGGGTGGTTCCGGACCGGCGATCTCGGCGCGCTGGACGCGGACGGCTACCTCACGCTGAGCGGCCGGGCGCGGGAGCTGATCATCAGCGGCGGCTTCAACGTGTACCCCCGCGAGGTCGAGGAGGCGATCGCCGCCCTGCCCGGCGTGCGCGAGGTGGCGGTGGTGGGGCTGCCCGACCCGGACCTCGGCGAACGCGTCGCGGCCGCGATCGTCGTCGACCCCGAGGGGCCCGCGGTGGACGAGGCGGGCGTGACCGCCCACTGCCAGCGGCGGCTCGCCGGCTTCAAGACCCCGCGCACCATCGCCTTCGTCGTGGATCTGCCACGCAACGCGATGGGCAAGGTGCTGCGCCACGAACTGCGCGACCGCTTGCTGGCGAGGACGTGAGGGGGCCGCGCGCGGCGGCAGGCAGGCGGCTCATCGCGTCCGTCGCCCGGCCGGCGCGGGCCGCGATCGCGCGGCGGCGAGCTCAGGCGGGCGCCACGTCGACGGCCGCGCCGCCGGCGCGCGCCGACGCGTAGAGCGCCTCGATGGCGGCCATGTTGGCGGCTGCCTCCAGCGCGTCGTACCGAGGCGCCTCGCCCTGCAGGGCGCAGGCTGCGAAGTGCTCGACCATCCGCTGGTAGGAGTCGACCGGCTCGAACGCGACGACCTCCGGCGGCTCGGGCGGCCGCTGGAGCTCGAGGGCGACCGTCTGACCGGTCGGTACGAACGCGTGCCGCACCCTGGCGACCCCCTTCTCGCCGACCACCAGGAGATCCTCGCTCCGCGCCGCGGCGAGCGAGCAGGCGATCTGCGCGACGCCGCCGCCCTCGAAGCGGAGCATGCCCATCAGCTGTTCGTCGACCCCACTCTTGCTCCAGCGCGCCCGCGCCTGGGCCTCGCCCGGCTCCACGCCCATCAGCGTGCGGGCGGCGTTGACGGCGTAGCAGCCCACGTCCATGAGCGCCCCGCCCCCGAGTTCGAGGTTGAGCCGGATGTTGGCCGGATCGGTGACCGTGAAGGTGAAGCTGGCCTGGACGAAGCGCAGCTGGCCGAGCTCGCCCGCCCGCACGGCGGCGATCAGCCGCTCCATGCGGGGGTGGAAGCGGTACATGAACGCCTCCATGAGCACGACCCCGTGGGCGGAGGCCGCGTCGTGCATGGCGCGGCACTCGGCCGCCGTCATCGCGAGCGGCTTCTCGCACAGCACGTGCTTGCCCGCCTCGGCGGCACGGATCGTCCACTCCGCGTGCTGGGCGTTGGGCAGCGGGACGTACAGCGCGTCGATCTCGGGGTCGTCGATGAGGGACTGGTACGAGCCGCACGTGCGCAGCGACCCGAGGTCCGCGCCGACGGTGGGCTCGAGGTCCTGGCGCAGGTCGGCCGCCATCTCGCCGGCCCGCTCGGCGTCGCGCGAGGCGATCGCGAGCAGCGTGCCGTTCGACGACCGCGCGATGGCGGGCGCCACGGCCTTGCGGCCGATGCGGGCGGTGCTCAGCACCCCCCAGCGGAGTCGTTCGGTTCCAGCCACGGCGTCCTCCCGTCGATCGTCATGGGCGGCCAAGGGCGGATCGCCGCTGCCCGTGGGGCCGCCGGGGTGAGGTCCTCCCTCATGGTACGCCGCGGACCCCGGCAGGGTCCGCGGCGCGCCACGACGGGGGGACGACGCTCAGGCGCCGACCGTCTCCGCCACCGCCTCGCTGGAGGTCGCCTCCACGTCGAAGCTGAGCCGGACCTCCTCGCCGACGAGCAGGGCGCCGGCCTCGAGGATCTGGTTCCAGGCCAGCCCGAAGTCCTTGCGGTTGAGCTTGCCTCCGACGACCGCGGCCCGGCGCGCCTGGCCCCAGGGGTCGCGGATCGGGTCGCCGATCTCGGCTTCGAGCGTGATCGGGCGCGTGACGCCGTGCATCGTGAGGTCGCCGACGACCTCGAAGCGGTCGCCGCCGATGGCCCGCACGCCGGTGCTGCGGAAGGTGATCGTGGGGTGGGCGGCGGCGTCGAAGAAGTCCGGGCTGCGGAGGTGGGCGTCGCGATCCGCGGCGTTCGTGTCGATCGAGGCTGTCTCGATGTCGACGGCCACCGCGGTGGGCGCGCCGTCGTCGCCGGTCGTCACACTGCCGCCGAACGCCTTGAAGCGTCCGCGCACGGTCGACAGACCCATGTGGCGGACGGAGAACTCGATCTGGGTGTGGAGCGCGTCGATGGTCCAGGTGGTCATGGTGGTCTCCTCGGGTTGGGCGGGTTCGGCCGCCGCTGGCACACCATATCCTAGTGCGCTTGATATTATGGTGTAGCGTAGGATACCAAGCGCTGCGTGTGGTAGTCTGCGGCATGGCGATCGAGGACCACACCTTCTGCCCCGTCCACGACAGCATCGAACTCCTCCAGGAGAAGTGGGTGCTGCACATCGTCCGGGCGTTGCTGGACGGGCCTCGGGGGTTCAACGAGCTCTCGCGCGCCGTCGGCGGGGTCAACACCACGACGCTCTCGGCGCGCCTCGAGCGGCTCGAACGGGAGGGCGTCGTCAGCAAGACCGTGGAGTCGACGATGCCGCCGCGCACCCGCTACGAGCTCACCGAGGGCGGGGTGGCGCTCCAGGGCGTCATCGACGCCATCGGCGACTGGGCGCACACCCACCTGAAGCGCTGCACGAACGCCGCCGCGCACGAACCCTCGTTGGGCTCGCCCCGGGCGCCGGCCGAGGGGGCGCCTGCGGCCTCTCCGGCGACGGGCACGGCGGCGCGCTAGCGCCGCCGGCTTCCCGGTGCTAGGTTGGTCCCCATGCCCCGCACCTCGAGCCTGATCATCGTCACGGGCGCGTTCCTGGGCGTCGCCTCGCTGCTCATCTACTTCGTCCTGGGCAACGCCCTCATGGCCGGGCTGGTCATGCTCGTCGCGGTCGTGGACGTCGCCCTGGGCGTCGCGATGCGCAACCGGCCGGACCGCTGAGGCCCGGCCGGCGACGCCAGGTGCCGTAGGCCTACAGCGTCGCCTGGATGAACACGAGGACGAAGAGCGCGACGGTCTCGACGATGCCGATCGCCATGAGGTAGTTGCCCAACCCCTTGCCGGTGTCGCCCAGCGCGTCGGCCGCCGCCGCCCCCACGCGCCCCTGGCCGTAGGCGGAGGCCGCCATGCCGAGGCCGCCGAAGAGGCCCGCCGCCATCATCGCGGGGAAGCCGACGAAGTCGCCGGCGGCCATGCGCTCGCCGGCGACGCGCACGATCGTGTTCATGAGGATCATGCCGTAGATCGTCTGCGACAGCGGCGCGCCGATGAAGGTGACGAGGATGAACGGCACTGGCTTGTCCTGCGCGTAGCAGCGCTTCCAGACGCCGACGGCGGCGAGGCCGGCGGCGGCGGTGCCGAGGGCCGAGCCGAGGGCGGCGATGCCGAGCACCGCGGCCGCACCGGCCTGCCCTAGCGAGAGCATCATCTCGGGATCCATGCGGGTTCTCCTTCCGTGTCCAGGGGGGCCGAACGAGCGAGCGGCCGGTACGGATGCCCGGTCCAGGACAGGCTCAGATGGCTGGCGAACTCGAGCGTGTTGAGGCGCACCCCGTGCACCAGGACGCCCATCGCGGCCAGCAGGACGTTCAGCGTGTGTCCGAAGAGCAGCACCAACGCGCTGACGAGGGCGCCGAGAACGCCGCCCAGTTCGATCGATCCCGCCAGGGCGTTGAACGACTCCGCGACGGCGTAGGTGGCCGCCCCGACGGCGAACAGCCTCACGTACGAGACGACGTCGACGAAGTTGCTCACCAGGTTCAGCGGCAGCATGGCGTGCGTGAACCACTCGCTGCGCAGCTTGTTCCAGGGCGTGATGAAGGCGGCGATGAGCACGACGCCGACGCCGAGCGAGACCCACGCCAGCGGCGGGAACGGGTCGCCGAGCACCAGCTGTCGCGCCAGGAAGTACATCGTCCAGGTCGTCGCGATCCACCCCAACTCGACGAGCGCGCGGGTCGAGTTGACGAAGCGCACGACGTTCCAGGCGTGGGCCAGCGTCAGGTGAACGACGCCGATCGTGAAGGCCAGCGTCATCACGTTCCGTTCCTCCGTCAGCCACTCCAGCCGCAGCGCGGCCAGGGCGGAGGGGAGGGCCGCGACGCCGAAGAAGTTGCCCGAGGCCAGGCCCCAGGCGATCGTCGCGATCGAGAGCACGCGCAGCAGCGTGATCACCCGACCGGGGGCGGCCGGCATCCGACGGCGCGCGACCTCGCTCAAGACGAGGAACAACAGGCCGTAACCGGCGTCGCCGACGATGATCGCGAAGAAGAGCCCGAAGAACACCATGAAGGACGCACTGATGTCGACCTGCCCGTAGCCGGGCACGATGCCGAGGAACGAGAAGAGCGGCTCGATCGGGCGCACCCAGCGCGGGTTGCGGATCAGGGTCGGGGCCTCGGCCGGGTCCTCCACCTCGGAGACCCACAGCCCCCAGCTGCGGTCGGCGGCGAGCCGCGCGACCCGGTCGACCTCGTCGGCCGGCACGAAACCGCGCAGCACCGCGACGGCGCCGACGGTTTCCATGGACGCGTGCGCCTCCTCGAAGCGCACCTCGTCCTCGGTCCGCTGCCGCCAGGCCTCGAGGACCGGCCGCGACCGCGTCAGGCGCGTGAGCCGCTCGCGTGCCTGGCTCGCCTCGACCTCGACCTCGGCGATCTCGTGGGCCAAGCGCTCGGGCGGCTCGTCCGGCACGGCGACCTCGTCCGGTACCTCTGCCGCGGCGACGACGTCGGCCGGGCCGACGAGCGCCAGCGACTGGCGCCGGCGGTCGTGACCGAGGTCGACCCACGACGCGCCCGCCACCGGCTCCGGCTGCCGGCGCAGCGGCACGCGCGCGAGCCGGACCGCCAGGCCCTCGGCCTTGAGCCGCCGGAGCGACGCCGGATCGAAGGGGCCGAACGGCGCCAGGCGCTGCCGCTCGGCCTCGAGTTCGTCCCGCGTGCGCTCGAGGTCGGCGAGGCGCTCGGCCAACCGTTCGACCTCGGCGACGAGTTCCTCGGGGCGACGCCTCGAGCCGCTGTGCTGCGGGTCGGCCGAGCGGCCGCCGGCGTCGACCCGACCCACCGTTCGCGCCTCCCCTTCGTCGCCCTCGACGCGCCCCAGAACGTCCAGCGCGTGGTGCGCCCGAGCGACCCGCGCCCGCGCCACGGAGAGCGCATCGCTGCCGCCGGACGCCTGCTCGGACACGTGCACGACGCCCGCCTCCTGCAGCGCGGCGAGGGCCGAGGCCTGGTCGGACCCGGCGGTGACGATCGCGACCTCGCGCATCGGGACGATCACGCGGTCCGCTCCCGCTCGAGGCTCTTGGTCTTCGCGATCTTGGCACGCACGACCTCGGCAGCCTGCTGGTCGCCGAGCGCGATGCGGATGATCCGCAGCGCCTCCTCGGCCTCGGGGATCTTCACCTTCTCGAAGAGGTTGACGCGCTGGCTCGTCAGGCGCAGCTCGTCGGCCAGCCGGGCCCGCTGCTCCGCCATCACGTTCCGGCGCCAACGCAGCTCCGTGAGGCGCTCGAGCAGGTCGACGGCCTCGTCGACCCACGGCGGCGTCCGGTCGGGCGGCGGCGTCCGCCGTCGCCAGCGGAAGCCCTCGACGGTCGGCAGCGTCACGCCCGCGACGCTGGTCTCGCCCTGGTGAACCTCGGCCAGCTCGACGAAGGCGAGCAGCGGTTGGGGCTCGGACCAGAGCTCGATCCAGGGGCCCAGACCGCGGAGCAGCTCGGCCTCCTCTTCCCCGACCTCGTGGATGGCGACCTCGACCCGGCGGAGCTCGAGCTGCAGCTGCTGCTGCTTGAGCCGCAGGGTCGGCAGGTAGCGCTGGAAGCGTGCGAGCGCGTCGCGTTGGCGCTTGAGCTCGGACTTGCTGGCCCGTACGCGGCTCATCGCGCGGGCCAGTGGCGCTCGATCAGCGCCGTGGCCAGGCCGGTCTGCTCGGGCTCGAAGCACTCGGCCAGGAGCGCCCAACCGACGTCCAGCGCGGACTCGAGGGGCAGGTCGACCTCGAGGTCCATCAGCCGCTCCTCGAAGCCGACGCCGTAGCGCAGCAGCTGCTCGTCCCACTCGCTCATGCGGAAGCCCATCGCGCGCTTCTCGAGCGTCTCGCGGTAGGCGGCGTAGAGCTGGATCATCGTGTTCATCAGCGCCCGGTGGTCGTCGCGGGTGTCCCCGTTGACCAGCTGCTTGAGGCGGCTGAGGCTGCCGAAGGGCTCGATGCGGCCGCCGCGCAGGTAGAACTGCCCCTCGGTGATGTAGCCCGTGTTGTCGGGCACCGGGTGCGTGACGTCGTCGCCGGGCATCGTCGTCACGGCCAGGATCGTGATCGACCCGGCGTCGTCGAAGTCGACCGCCTTCTCGTAGCGCGCCGCCAGCTGGCTGTAGAGGTCGCCCGGGTAGCCGCGGTTCGACGGGATCTGCTCCATCGTGATGGCCACCTCCTTGAGCGCGTCGGCGAAGTTCGTCATGTCGGAGAGCAGCACCAGCACGCGTTCGCCGCGCAGGGCGAAGCGCTCCGCGACCGCCAGGACCATGTCGGGGACCAGCAGGCACTCCACCGTGGGGTCGGCCGCCGTGTGGATGAACGCGACCGTGCGCGCCAGGGCGCCGGCCTCCTCGAGCGTGTCGCGGAAGTAGAGGTAGTCGTCGTGCTTGAGGCCCATCCCGCCCAGGACGATGCGGTCGACCTCCGCCTGGAGGGCGATGCGCGCGAGGAGCTCGTGGTAGGGCTCGCCCGGGACCGAGAAGATCGGCAGCTTCTGGCTCTCGACCAGCGTGTTGAACACGTCGATCATCGGGATGCCCGTCCGCACCATCGTCCGCGGGATGATGCGCTTCGCGGGGTTGACCGAGGGGCCGGCGATGTCGACGCCCTCCTCCTCGATCTCTGGGCCGCGGTCGCGCGGCCGCCCGGCGCCGTCGAAGACGCGGCCGAGCAGGGCGTCGGACGCCGGGACCCGCATGGGTCGGCCGAGGAAGCGCACCCGGGCGTCGGTCGGCAGCCCGCGCCCACCGGCGAAGACCTGCAGGAAGGCCCGCTCGCCGTCGAGTCGGATGACCTGGGCCAGCGACGTGCCGCCGGGCCAGCTGACCTGGGCCAGCTCGCGGTAGGTCGCGTCGCGCGCCTGGACGGCCACCACGCTGCCGGCGATGCGTTCGAGTCGCGTGTGGGCCTCATGCATCGCCCCGCACCCCCTCCAGCAGCTCGCGCACGCGTTCGCGGCCCTCGTCGAAGGCCGCCTCGCCCCACGGCGCCCGGTTCCAGTCCTTCGTCGCCTGCGTCAGGGTCTGGAACCAGCGCCGCGCGGCGTCCTTGCCGTCGAGGCGGAGCGCGGCGCGCAGCACGCGGGCGATCTCGCCGAAGACGACCGCCTGACGCTCGGCGCTGCTGGCGCCGTCGACGTCGTCGAAGGCGTCCTGCTGCAGGTACGCGCCGTCGAGGTACTCGGCCTTGAGGTAGCGGAGGAAGTCGTCGAGGCCGGTGCCCTCCTCGCCCACGACCTTCATCATCTGGGCGACCTCGTTGCCGTCCTGCAGCACCGTGCGGGCGAGGGCGATGTCGTCGGCGTCGACGACGCCGTCGTAGTGGCTCCAGCTGTCGAGCGGATCGATCGCGGGGTAGCGGCGGGCGTCCGAGCGCGCGCGCGACAGCCCGTGGAAGGCGCCGACGACCTTGAGCGTCGCCTGCGTGACCGGCTCCTCGAAGTTGCCGCCGGCGGGGCTGACGGTGCCGCCGATCGTGACCGAACCGGTCGAGCCGTCGCGCAGCGACACCAGGCCGCCGCGCTCGTAGAACGCCGCGACGACGGACTCCAGGTACGCCGGGAAGGCCTCCTCGCCGGGGATCTCCTCGAGCCGCCCGGAGACCTCACGCAGCGCCTGGGCCCAGCGGCTGGTGGAGTCGGCCAACAGCAGCACGTCCAGGCCCATCTGGCGGTAGTACTCGGCCACGGTGACCGCCGTGTACACGCTCGCCTCGCGCGCCGCCACCGGCATCGAGCTGGTGTTGCACACGATGACCGTGCGCTCCATCAGGCTCCGCCCGGTGCGCGGGTCGACGATCTCGGGGAACTCCCGTAGGGTCTCGACGACCTCGCCGGCGCGCTCGCCGCAGGCCGCGACGATGACCACGTCGACCTCGGCATGGCGACTGGTGAGCTGCTGCAGCACCGTCTTCCCCGCCCCGAAGGGCCCTGGGATGCAGTAGGTGCCGCCGCGCGCGACCGGGAACAGGGTGTCGACGATGCGGATCTTGGTGACGAGGGGCCGGTCGGGCCGGAGGCGCTCGCGGTACGCCTGGATCGGCACCTTGACCGGCCAGCGCTGCACCATCGTCACCTGCCGCGTGTGCCCTGCCTCGTCCTCGAGCGTGGCGACGGCGTCGTCGACCCGCAGCTCGCCGGCCGCGGCGACCTCGCGCACGGTCCACCAGCCGCGCCAGCCGAACGGCACCATGATCCGGTGCTCGACCACGCCCTCGGGGACGGCGCCGAGCGCGTCGCCGGCCCGCACCGATGCGCCGGCCTCGACGCTCGGCGTGAAGGCCCAGCGGCGCTCGCGGTCGATCGGCGCGAGGTACTGGCCGCGGGCCAGGAAGTAGCCGCTCGCCTCCGCGAGCTCAGAGAGCGGGTTCTGCAGGCCGTCGACCACCAGGCCGAGCAGCCCGGGGCCGAGCTCGGCCGAGAGCATCTCCCCGGTGAACTCGAGCCGGCCACCGACGAACAGGCCGGTGGTGTCCTCGAACACCTGCAGGTCCGCGGTGTCGCCGCGGACGCGGATGAGCTCGGCCTTCAGCCGCAGCCCGTCGACCTCCGCGTAACCGACCTCGTTCTGGACCACGGGTTGCTCGAAGGCGGCGGTCACCAGCGGACCGCTCACCGCGACGATGCGTCCGACGTTAGGCATGGCGCTCCTCGATGCGGCGCTGCGCGCGCTCCAGGACGCGCCAGCCGTCTTCCTCGTTCCAGCCGGCCCGCCGCCACGCGAGCCGCAGCTGGACGGCGCGGGCGACGAGCGCCCCGAAGCCATCGGGGTCGCCCACGCGCAGTTCGTCGGCCAGCCGCCAGCGCAGCTCGTCGAGCTGGTGCTCGCGGGCGCCGGGGTGGGGCTGGCCGAAGGCGGCCGCCACGCCCTCGGAGACGTCGACGCGGAACCCTGCGGGCTTGCGGAGGTAGGGCTGGGGGTCGATCTTGGCTCTCGCGCAGCGCTCGAGCACGACGGCGTCGTCGATGAGGTCCGCGAACTGGGCCCAGGCCAGCGTCGCCGGGTCGCTCAGGGGCGGCCGAGGCTCCTTCACGGGGCTCGCTTCGCCCACGGCATCGTCCCCGGCGCCGGCGCGCTCGTTCGCTGGCCGGACCCCGAGGACCCACGCGAGATCCCGGGCACGGTCGTCCCCCACGAACCCCGCGGAGCGTTCCAGGACGGTGTCGAGCGCAACGTCGGGGGTGTCGCCGAGGCGGGGCGTCGGCAGGCTCGCCAGGAGGTACGCGATCATCAGCCGGACTCCGCCGGCGCCTTGTCCAGGAGCTCGAGGGCCTTCGGCGCTACCCGCGGCAGGATGCGCGCCAGGTGCGGCCGCAGGTGGTGGGTCAGGGCTTCGGCGATCGAGTCGATCGTGAAGTCGTGCTCGACGTGGTCCCCGACCATCACGACGCGGAACCCCTTGACGATGTCGTTGTCGAGCTGCAGCTCCACCCCGTCGACCAGCCGATCGCGGTAGCGCTTGGCGTAGAGGCTCACCAGCGCCTCGAGGTCGGCCTCGTTCAGCAGGACGTTCATCCGGCGCTCGCGTCCTCCGCGGGCGACGTACGCCTCGCTCATCTTGGTGAGCATCTCCGCGAGCAGCTCCGGCTTCAGCTCCTCCAGGAGCGACTCGCGCACGAGACCGGAGAGCAGCCTCTCGACGGCGTGGCTCACCGCGATGAGCAGGTCGCGCCCCGCCTGCTCGAGCGCGTGCGCGCTGCGCTCGGTGTACGCCTGCGCGTCGCGCTCGGCGCGTACGAGGAGGTGCGCCCCCTTGTCCTCGGCATCGCGCACGAGGGCATGGGCCTTGGCCTCGGCCTCCGCGACGATGGCTTGCGCGCGGCGCTGCCCGTCCTCGACGGCGTCGCGCTGCAGGCGGTCGATCAGGGCCTGGAGATCCTCGGGCATGGGAAACCTCTCTGCCCACTCCTTCACGCCGGAGCGAGCTCCGGACCGCGACCCCCGGCAAGGGAACGCCCGTCGGCGGTGGGCCACCGAACGGTGCGGCTACGCGCCATTCGAACACCAGGGGGCGGCAGCGACCAGGAACAAACGTCCGAGGGCATGCCGTCAGGCACGCGGTCCAGCGCTCAGCGGCGCATGGCGCCCTGGTCCGCGTGCCCAACGGGCGCGGCACCGCGGTTCGCCGTGGTGGGTCAGTCGCCGGCCAGCACCGGTTGCGGCATGCGCATGGGCCGCCCGCACGCCGGCTCGTCCGCGAACAGCGCCCGCTCCGCCTCGGGCAGGCTGGCGCGCGCGAGGTCGCGGATGCCGTTGACGCCGATGAAGAACTCACGCATCATCACGACGAGTAGGTAGCGGCCGGTCTCGCTGAGCTCGATCGCCTCCGCGTCGTCGCGGGCGAAGGCCCCGGCCGCCTTGAGGAACAGGTACTCCACGGGAAGGGCCCGCTCGACGCTCACGCCGTGCTTCTCCGCGAAGGCCGGCTTGTCCAGCCGCAGGCCGAAGAGGTCCATCATCAGCCGGTAGCGCAGCTGATCGCGCCGGTGCAGGCGCATGCGGGCGTCGACGCTCGGGTGGCCCCGCTCGATGGCGTCGGCGTAGTGCCGCAGCGAGAAGCTGTTGGCGTAGATCTCCCCGCCGAGGTAGCTGAACGAGCCGCTGCCGATGCCCACGTACTCGTCGTGGTCGACGATGTACTCGTCGATCATGGTGGCGTCGCTGCGCGAGAAGGCCCAGGCGGACGTCGGGCGGTAGCTGGGCGCGAGGGTCCGCGAGATGAGCCGGTACTGCTGCTCCTCGCGGGCGTAGTCGACCCGCCCGAGCGCCTTCTCCAGCGGGCCCTCCACCGCCGGCGAGACCATGAGGGGGTAGTAGGTCACCTGGTCGGCGCCGCTGGCGATCAGCGTCTCGAGGTCGCGGCGCAGGACCTCCTCGGTCAGGGACGGGAGGTTGAAGATCATGTCGACGTTGAACGTCGGCAGGCGCCCGCGCGCGGCCTCGAGCCCGCGCAGGATCTGCGCCGCCGAGCCGTACTTGTCGTAGCGGCGCATCTGCCGCAGGAGGCCGTCGTCGAGGCTCTGGACGCCGACCGACAGGCGCTGCACCTCGCCCTCCAGCGGCCCCAGCACCGCGTCGGTGAGGTGGTTGGGGTTGGTTTCGGTCGAGACCTCCTCGATCTCGAACAGCTCACGGGCCAGCCGGATGGTCTTGACCAGCTCGTCGACCATCACCGTCGGCGTGCCGCCGCCGATGTACATCGAGGAGAAGCGGTAGCCGAGGTCGGCGACCATGCGCATCTCCTCCCGCAACGACGCGAAGTAGGCGGTGGCCTTGTCCTCGCGGTGCGGGAAGCGGTTGAACGAGCAGTACGGGCAGAGCACCTCGCAGAACGGCACGTGCGCGTACAGCATGTAGCCGCCGTCGCGCCGGGGACGAGGGAGGTCGCCGGGGCGATGCGGCTCGAGCACGAGTTGCTGCGCGCGCAGGCCGCGAAGGCGCCGCGTGAGCAAGCGCTCGGCGATCAAGAGGCGCGACCGTGGCGCCGGCGACGGCAGAAGATGGGGTTGCGGTCTGGCATGACCTCAGCATGGTACAGGACGACGCCCGCGACTGGGGTCCCGCACCCCACCAGGGAGGTGGGACACATCGAGACGGTCCGGGTGCGACCATGGGGCATGACCCCGAAGGGGCGGCCATGCTGCTCTTGACGCTCGGCGGACTGGCGCTGTTCCTGCTGGGCCTGCGGCGCATCGTCACGGGCCTCGACGAGCTCGCCGTCGCCGGCACGCGCCGCGCGCTCGAGAGCGCCACGCGCTCGCCGTGGCGGGCGCTGGCGACCGGTACCGGCATGGGCGCGTTCAGCCAGAGCGGTACGGCCACCGCCATCAGCGCCCTCGGCTTCGTCGCCGGCGGGGTGATGGCCGTGCGCGAGGGCATCGCGTACTCCTATGGGGCGCAGATCGGCGCGACGCTGGCGATCCAGCTCGCCGCCTTCCGCATCTCCGCCTACGCCCTGCCGATGATCGGCGTCGGCTTCTTCCTCGCGCGCTGGCCCCGCGCCCGCACCGGCGGCGAGCTCCTCCTCGGCGCGGGGCTCCTCTTCCTCGGCCTGTCGCTCATCACCGACTCGATGGCGGCCATGCTCGAGAGCGAGGCTTTCGTGCTCGTGCTGACGACGCTGGGCGCGTCGCCCCTGGCCATGACCCCCGTGGGCTTCG